>JADFVK010000082.1 GCA_015222495.1 Pseudomonadota bacterium | reverse complement strand
GTTTTTTTACACACCACCCAACTGCGGGCAATTTATTAATGCTGCTGCTTCTGGTGGTCGGCATCACTTCACTACCCTCATTAAAAAGAGAAACTTTTCCTGACTATGCACCACAAAATATTGAAGTGCGTATTGTTTATCCCGGAGCCAGTACTGAAGATGTTGAAGAAGCCATTTGTCAACGCGTAGAAGATGCTATTGATGGTATCAATGATGTAGATGAAGTCAGTTGTGTTGCCCGTGAAGGGATCAGTACCACCGTTGTTGAAATGATTGAAGGTGGCGATATTACTATTTTCATGAATGATATAAAAAGTGAAATAGAATCCATTGACAACTTTCCCGAACAAGTTGAATTACCGGTTATAAAAGAACTAGGACGTACTGATGAGGTTGTATCAATTGCCATTACTGGCCCCATGGAAACCATTGATTTAAAGGCTTATGCTGAGCAAATAAAAACAAAAATGCTGCGAGAACCTAATATTACTCAGATTAATGTGCAGGGTTTTTCAGAGCATCAATTGCGTATAGAGATCCCCAAACATATTTTGCACCGTTATGCTCTGAATATGTCAGATATCGCCACAACAATTTCCAGACAGGGTGTGGATCTACCTTCTGGTTCATTAGAAACTCATGAGCTGGATATTCTTTTACGCTTTACAGATTTGCGTAGAACCCCTGATGAGTTATCAGAACTCAAAGTAATCAGTGCCAGTTCCGGTGCAGAAATTAGACTTGGTGATATTGCTAAAATCACAGATCGTTTTGAACTGGATGAAGAAAAGACTCTATTTAATGGTCAACGGGCCGCAATTTTAGAAGTTATAAAGCCAAAACAGCAAGATACCCTTGTAGTAGTTGATGCGGTAAAAAAGTTTCTAGAAAATGAGCGTAGCCTGGCCAGTCCCGGTGTGCAATTTAATATCACTAATGACCGATCCTCTATTGTCCGTGATCGACTTTCCATGCTGGTAAAAAATGGTATTCAGGGATTATTTTTAGTATTTTTAGTTATGTGGCTATTTTTTCAGGGACGTTTTGCGTTCTGGGTTGCCATGGGACTGCCTATTTCTTTTTTAGGTGCATTATTTCTGATGGGACTCTTTGGCCTAAGCCTTAATATGATTACCATGGTTGCTCTGCTTATTGCCACCGGTTTATTAATGGATGATGCTATTGTTATTGCAGAAAATATTGCAGCACATCTCAATAAAGGAAAAAATGCTCTTCAGGCCGCCATTGATGGTACTAAACAAGTCTCACCCGGGGTCTTATCTTCTTTTTTAACCACTATCTCTGTATTTGCTCCACTGGCATTTTTATCCGGGGATATGGGTAAAGTATTACAATTTATTCCCATGGTACTCATTCTTGTCCTGGCGGTTTCTCTGGTAGAAGCTTTTTTAATTCTGCCTCATCACTTGGCTCATTCCCTCAAGCATAAGAAAACCGGAGAGGAAGCACCTAAATTCAGACAATGGTTTGACAATAAATTAGATACCTTTAGGGATTATACTTTAGGTCCGATCATTGACCTGGTCATCAGACAACGTTATTGGTTTATGGGCAGCGTAGTCGCCCTCTTTTTAGTCAGTCTGGGTCTATTGGTGGGTGGTGTTTTAAAATTTCAGGCCTTTCCTGATATTGAAGGGGATACTATCGAAGCACGTTTATTATTACCTCAGGGAACTCCCTTATGGCGTACTGAAAAGATTGTTAAACAAATTACCAGTGCATTAGAAGTAATCGATAATAAATTTACTCCCTTACAGAACAAAGTGGATGGACAAACACAAAATATTATAAAGAATGTACAAGTTAAGTTTAATACCAATATGGACTCTGGAGAATCAGGTCCACATATTGCCACAGTCGTTGTAGACTTACTGACTGCTGAGCAGCGTCAGGGAAATATTGATGATATTATTAATCTTTGGCGTAATTCCGTGGGAGAAATTCCAGACATTATCGCTCTAAACTTTAAAGAACCGGTACGTGGACCTGGCGGCATACCCTTAGAAATTCGTCTCTATGGAGATAATATTGATGATCTAAAATTGGCATCTACCGATTTACAGAGCTGGTTAGCACGCTATGAAGGTGTAGTTGACCTGTCTGATAATTTACGTCCTGGAAAGCCTGAACTTCGCTTACGTATGCGTGAAGGTACTTTTGCCTTGGGCATTGATGCAGCCACTATCTCCAGCCAGCTTCGCGCTGCATTTTGGGGAACAACAGCAAATGAAATACAGGTAGGTCCGGAATCCTATGAAATTGATGTGCGCCTAGCCGAGGATGATAAAAATACACTTTATGTACTGGATGACTTTCGTATTACCGATAAAGAGGGTAAACAAATTCCTCTGACAACTCTGGTTGAAGTGGAACGTGGACGAGGATTTTCCCGTATTGAACGCATTAATGGTCAACGCAGTGTTACCATCATTGGTGATATTGATACACGGGTAGCTAATGCACGGGAAATAGTTAATCATACACGTCAAAACTTTATTCCTCAGTTATTAGAACAGTACCCGGGTGTCCGTTCAGGTTTTGAAGGGCAGTCCAAAGAAACAGCTAAAACAGGTGGGTCTATGGTCAGAGGCTTTGGTCTGGGGCTATTAGGAATTTTCATTCTGTTGAGCTTCCAGTTTAGAAGTTATGTTGAGCCCTTATCCGTTATGTTTATTATTCCTTTGGCTTTAATTGGTGTTATTTGGGGACACCTACTGATGGGCTTAAATATGACCATGCCTGGAATCATTGGTTTTGCTTCCCTATCAGGCATTGTGGTCAATGATTCAATTTTACTGGTAGAATTTCTGAAGTTGAAAATGAAAGAGGGACATGATGTACTGGAAGCTGCCAAATTAGCAAGCCGTGCAAGATTTCGTGCTGTTCTTTTAACCTCAGTCACTACTATTGCTGGTCTAATTCCCTTATTATTAGAAAAAAGCTTACAGGCACAAATACTAATTCCCTTAGCCACCAGTATTATTTTTGGCTTATTGGCAACAACTCTGCTGGTATTATTGGTTGTGCCTGCACTGTTTAGTATTTTAAATGATTTTAAAAAAGAACAGAGATAAATTAACAGGTAAACTAGACATAGAGCACAAAATAACTGATTGAGCCTGTATTTTTAAAATATCTTCGCTATAATCGAAGTAAGTTATTTTTTAGGAGACTACAATGAAACTTTTTTCGACTCAACATATGCTATTAAGCCTATTATTTGTTTTTTGTATTTGTCTATCAGGCTTCACATTTGCAGAAAAGAATGCAGCAATTTATAAATGGACCGATTCTGAAGGTAATATCCACTATGCTGCCAGGCCAGGTGATAAATCTGCAGTTAAAATGAATAGGCTCAGTAAAAATTTTACTCCAATAAACAACAACGATAATGCTGCTGAAGAAAAAAAGAAAAATAGAGAAAAAATGTGTCTGGAGGCAAACAATACCAAAAAGAAATACAAGTCCGCCCCTTTTCTCTATCGTGAAGATAAAGAAACTAAAAAGCAAATTCGTTTAACAGAACAGGAAAGTAAGGATGCTTTTTTACGCATCGATAAAGATATTAGCTACTGGTGTAATCCACAACAAGAAGAAAATACAGAAGAGAAACAGTAAATAATATAAATTTTTATTCTATTTTAACTAAGGTATCCAATAATGATTCAACTTAAACCAAAGTCACTTTTTATTGCCAGTAGTATTTTAATATCCAGTGTGTTTCTCAATGCCTGTACCACCATCGATCCTTACACCAGAGAAGAAAAAACCAGTAATGCTGTTAAAGGTACTGCTATTGGTGCTGTCAGTGGTGCTGTTTTGGGAGTACTGGTAGGTGATAATAGGAAATCAGCCCTTATAGGCGCCGGTGTTGGTGCTTTAGCTGGTGGTGGTATTGGCTATTATATGGACGTTCAGGAAGCAAAATTACGCCAGGAGCTAGAGGCAACTGGTGTGAGTGTTACCCGCTCGGGAAATTCTATTATACTAAATATGCCGGGAAATGTTACATTTGATACTGCATCCAGTAATATTTCAGCTGATTTTTATCGTGTGCTGAATTCAATTTCATTAGTTTTTAATGAATATGAGAAGACTTATATCGATATCTATGGACATACTGATAGTGTCGGTGATTCAAATTATAATATGGGCTTATCACAACGTAGAGCAGATGCAGTTTCTCGCTATATTCAAACTAGAGGTGTACTTTCGCAAAGGCTTTTAACTCGTGGTATGGGGGAAGATTATCCTGTAGCTTCCAATAATACAGATCAGGGTCGAGCACAAAACCGAAGAGTTGAAATTAAGCTGACCCCTATAGAATAGAAAGTGATTTAAACTTTAATTTTTTGTATAAAAGTATTAATATTCTGAGCTTTCAACTGTACCTTAATACGCTCAATTTTTTTAGAATCTGTAGTAGGACCAATACGCACACGATACATTTTCTGTCCATTTACATGAAACACCTGAATATTGGGCTCAACACCAAGCAATGCCAAACGTCCTTTCATGGCATCTGCCTTGGACCAGTCTGAAAAAGCACCTACCTGTAATTGGTAAAGCATATTTGATTGAGGCACGGATTTAACAACCGCCGTTTCTTTGCTTGTCACTTGTTTTGCAATAGGAGGTGTTTTTTTGGAAGTAGATTTTTCTACTGTTTTCCTCGGAACTTTTTTTATTGCAACAGGCTCTTCTTCAATTTTATAAGTTTCAACTTCCCGATCAGATAATTCAGTATAAAAATCAAATTGATACTTTTCCTTTTTCTGTTCAACTACTTTTTTTACTGTTTGTTTCTTAGAGCTTTCTACTTGCTTATCACTGACAGGTATATTATCTAAATACATAAGAAATGCAGCAAATAAAACGACAAGAGAGACTATAATTAAACGTTTAAGTGTCAAAGAGCCGGGCTCTGAATTTCTTGTTGCACCAGTTTTTTTATTCGCTTGTTTTTTTCTAGCAGCCATACTTATTACCTATACCAAAATCTACTTACATTTCCTGAGGGGCTGAAACACCCAACAAAGCCAAGCCATTTTTAATCACTTGACGAACGGCAACAATAAGACTTAAACGAGTATTACGAAGATTTTTATCATCGACAATAAAATGATGCGCATTATAATAAGTATGCAATGTATTTGCTAACTCACGCAAATAGTGAGCGATCAAATGAGGTTCATGTTGATGGGCAGCTGTATCAACAACTTCCGGATACCTGGCTAATTGCTGCAAAATATTTTTTTCATGTTCTTCTGTCAGCAAGGAAAGGTTTTCTAAACCCAGAACCTGATCATAATTAATTTTTTTCTCATCCAACTGTCTAAAAACACTGCAAATTCTAGCATGTGCATATTGAATATAATAAACTGGATTTTCAGAACTTTTAGATTTAGCCAGATCAAGATCAAAATCAAGATGCTGCTCACATTTTCTCATTACATAAAAGAAACGTGCGGCATCAGAGCCCACTTCTTCACGCAATTCTCTTAATTTGACAAAAGAGCCACTACGGGTAGACATTTGTACTTTTTCACCGCCACGATAAAGATTAGCAAACTGAACCAGTAAAACTTCTAATTTTTCAGCATCATAATTTAGTGCAGTCAAAGCTGCTTTAACTCTGGGCACATAACCATGATGATCTGAACCCCAGACATCAATAACTGTATCATAGCCACGTTCAAATTTATCCATATGATAGGCAATATCAGAAGCAAAGTAAGTAGTCTGCCCATTATCACGCTGTACTACTCGATCCTTATCATCACCAAAATCAGTAGATCTGAACCATAAAGTACTCTTGCCCTCTGCTTTATCGACATAAACCCTGTCATTTTCTCGTAAGCGTTCAATACTTTTATTAACTAAACCCTTATCCATTAAAGATCGTTCAGAAAACCATTCTTCATAATGCACACCGAATTCTTCTAAATCTTCACGTATATCATCTAAAATAGAATTTAATGCCAGTTCAAATACATAGCGATAACGGTTATCTCCTAATAGAGTTTTGGCTTTGTCAACTAAAGCATCAATATGTTTTTCTTTATCACCACCCTCTGGCTCATCCAGAGGTAGGTCTTTCATCACTTCATCCGCAGATACCACATAGGCATCACCATGTTCCTGTGATATTTCAGCCACAATATCCAGAATATAATCACCCTTGTACGCATTAGCAGGAAAAACAATAGGCACCTGCTGATTTTGTAAATAACGCAACCATACAGAAGTAGCCAGAATATCCATCTGCCGTCCTGCATCATTGACATAATATTCACTATGAACTGTATAACCCACTGCCTTTAATAAATTTGCTAAAGTAGCACCATAGGCTGCTCCACGTCCATGACCCACATGCAGTGGTCCGGTTGGATTAGCAGAAACAAATTCCACCTGAACTTTTTTACCCTGACCTTTTTCAGAACAACCAAAACGATCCGCTTGATCCAGCACATTATTAACAACACTCAAACGAGAATTATCACTAACAAAAAAATTAATAAAACCAGGTCCGGCAATATCAACCTGATCAACAAAATCATTCTCAGGCAAAGCTTCAATAATCATTGCAGCTATATCACGAGGATTTTTACGGGCAGGCTTGGCTAACATCATCGCAACATTAGCGGCAAAATCTCCGTGAGTTTTATCACGGGTACGATCAATTTTAATAATTGGTATTTCAACAGACAAAGATTCATTATCAATTAATGACTGTATCGCCTGACTAATTAATTGCTGCAGTGCTTCTTTCAAGATGGAACTCTCTAAATAAAATATTAAATTGACGTGGATTTTAACTTGCCCTTGATCTTACTTCCCCATTTTACAAAGGGGGACTGAGGGGGTTAAGTTGTTGATTTCTCAACCCCCTCAATCCCCCTTCTAAAGAAGGGGGAAGCTAAGAGCAAAAGAAATATAGGTACTAGCTATGATAAGCTTTACTATGATCATGCACTGCATTAACAAAAGCGGTCACATTATCCGGATTAATATGCTGGTGTATACCATGTCCAAGATTAAAGACATGTCCATTACCCGAACCATAACTTTCTAAAATAGTTTTTACTTCCTGCTCAATACGCTCTGGCTTAGAGTAAAGCACACAAGGATCCATATTACCCTGTAAGGCAACCTTATCACCTACTCGAGCACGAGCATCAGCCATATCTATAGTCCAGTCAACACCTAATGCATCACAGCCTGTATCTGCCATTGCTTCCAACCAGCCAGCAGCACCTTTAGAAAATAGTACTACTGGTACTTTTCTACCGTCATTTTCACGAGTAAGACCATCAACAATCTGCTGCATATAGCGTAATGAAAACTCTTTATAATCACGCGGTGTTAAAACACCACCCCAGGTATCAAAAATCATCACCGCCTGAGCACCGGCAGCAATTTGAGCATTCAAATAAGAGGTAACTGATTGAGCCAGAGTATCCAATAACTTATGCATCGTCTGAGGCTCATCAAACATCATTCCCTTAACTTTACCAAACTCTTTAGTCGACCCACCTTCAACCATATAAGTTGCTAAGGTCCATGGACTACCAGAAAAACCAATCAAGGGTACCCGACCATCTAATTCTTTACGAATAGTACGCACCGCATTCATGACATATTGTAACTCACCCTCTGGATCAGGCACACCCAATGCATTCACATCAGCAATAGAGCGAAGAGGCTTATCAAATTTTGGCCCTTCACCCTGAGCAAAACGTAAACCTAAGCCCATGGCATCAGGAATAGTCAATATATCTGAAAACAAAATGGCAGCATCTAAAGCATAACGCTCTAACGGTTGAATTGTGACTTCACAAGCCAATTCAGCATTCATACAAAGATCCATAAAACTACCCGCTTTTTCACGAGTAGCTCTATATTCTGGTAAATAACGCCCCGCCTGACGCATCATCCAAACCGGTGTCATATCCACTGGCTCACGTAATAGGGCTTTTAGAAAACGGTCGTTCTTTAATTCACTCATTTATAATAATTCTCGTATTTTGTGGGGTGTTTAATCCGCAGTAAGGTGAGGGGATACTGTATACCAGGGACGCTCAAGCCCATCCATGGGGCGCTTTAAGAAAAACATCCATGTTTTTCTAAACCCTGGTATACAGTATCCCCTCACCTTACTGCTCACTATCTACAATATTTTCGTTGGGTGGCATTTTAGATCAAGAGCATACGCTTTTTCAGTGATACAAATGACATAGGAGTGATTTGTAGTATGGATAGCTAATTTAGAGGATTGTAAAAACATGGATGTTTTTACATAGCGGCACATGGATGTGCTTGAAGCGTCCTCTTAATTAGCTATCCATACTACAAAGCACGGGTGGCCACGACTTACACATCCAAATAATCTAAAATACCTTCTGCTGCTTGTCGACCTTCAGCAATTGCTGTAACAACTAAATCCGAACCTCTAACCATGTCTCCACCAGCAAAGATTTTGGGATTGTTAGTTTGATATTGAAATTCTTGATCAACAGGAGCAACCACTCGATCACGTTCATCTAAGGTAATATCAAAATCTTTAAACCAGTCTGCTGGGTTAGGTCTGAAACCAAAAGCAATTAAAATCGCATCAGCTGCAACAATTTCTTCTGAACCCTCAATAGGAACAGGACGTCTACGACCACGCTCATCAGGCTCACCCAATTCAGTGGTAATTAATTTAATACCCGTAACTTTGCCATTTTCACCGACAATTTCTACTGGCTGACGATTCCATAAGAATTGAACGCCTTCTTCTTTCGCATTCTGAACTTCTTTCTTAGAGCCCGGCATATTGGCTTCATCACGACGATAAGCACAAAAGACCTGTTCAGCATTTTGACGAATAGAAGTACGAGTACAATCCATGGCTGTATCACCACCACCTAAGACAACAACATTTTTTCCTTCCATGCTGATGAAATCAGTTTCATAGTCATAACAATTTTTAACATTGGAGATTAGAAAATCTAATGCAACATGAACACCTTCCAGGTCTTCACCTGCAATACCGGCAGTCATCGAAGTATAAGTACCCATGCCCATAAAGACAGCATCATTCTGATCGATTAATTCCTGAAGACTCTTGTCTCCCTCAGAGGCTTCACCAATTTTAGTATTGAGGATAAATTCAACACCCATTTCTTCAAAGATCTCGCGGCGCTTCTTAATCACGCTTTTTTCCAACTTGAATTCAGGAATACCGAACATCAATAAACCGCCAATTTCAGGATGGCTATCATAAACTACAGGCTTAATACCATTACGCACCAATACATCAGCACAGGCCAATCCTGCAGGACCAGCACCAACAATAGCAACTGTTTTTCCGGTATCTTTCACCGCCGACAAATCAGGTTTCCAACCTTGTGCAATGGCTGTATCAGTAATATAACGTTCAACAGAACCAATAGTAACAGCACCAAAGTCACTTTTAAGTGTACAAGCACCTTCACATAATCTATCTTGCGGACAAACTCGACCACAGACTTCAGGTAATGAATTAGTTCTATGCGATAACTCTGCCGCTTCAATAATTTTACCTTCTTGAGCCAGGCGTAACCAATGTGGAATATAATTGTGAACCGGACATTTCCATTCACAATAAGGGTTGCCACAATCTAAACAACGATCGGCCTGTTCTGAAGTTCTATCCTGATCAAAAATCTCATAGATTTCTTTATATTCAGTGATCCGTGTATCAGATGACTTTTTATTTGGTTCTACTCGATCTACCTGCAAAAATTGAAATATATTTCCCATACCTATTACCTTTTATGCTGATTCATTGGATAGAGTTTCTAATAAGCCATCAATCGAGGCTGCTTTTGGCTTCACCAGCCAGAACTTGCCACTCATATCAGCAAAGTTATCTAATATACTTTGTCCCCACTCACTACCGGTAGCCTGAATAAATTTTTCAATCTTACATTTCAAATAATGACGATGTGCTTCCATTGCTTCACCACGAATACGATTAATATCAATCAGTTCATGATTGTATCGATCCACAAATTTGTTATCCTGATCTAATACATAAGCAAAACCTCCGGTCATACCTGCACCAAAGTTAAGCCCGGTATCACCTAGTACCGTAATAACACCACCAGTCATATATTCACAGCCGTGATCACCAATCCCCTCAACCACAGCATGAGCACCGGAGTTACGCACACCAAAACGCTCACCGGCTAAACCAGCGGCTAGTAACTCACCACCTGTTGCACCATAAAGACAGGTATTACCGATAATAGTCGCTTTATTACTTTTAAACGTTGTACCGCAGGCTGGATTAATAGAAATACGACCACCAGCCATGCCCTTGCCTACATAATCATTGGCATCACCTTCCAGTTCAAGGTGTAGACCACCGGCATTCCATACGCCTAAGCTCTGTCCTGCTGAACCTTTCATCTTAATGACGATAGGTGCATCATTCATACCCAGATTGCCATGACGTGAAGCAATTTCACCTGAGAGTCTTGCCCCGATAGAACGGTCAATATTTTTCACATCATAGATAAAAGTACCACCAGATTTACTTTCAATACAGGATAAGGTATCAGCAACCATTTGTTCCGCTAATTCACCCTTATCATAAGGCTCATTCTTTGCATCGATACAGAATTTAGGCTTAGTATCATCATCAATGGTTTGTAATAAAGGTGTCATATCCATTTTTGACTGACGGGCAGTTGAACCTTCAATCACTTCTAAAAGGTCAGTACGACCAATCAAATCTTCTAATTTGGTCACACCTACCGAAGCCATCAACTCACGTGTTTCTTCAGCAACAAATTTAAAGTAATTCATCACCATTTCAACCTTACCAATAAAGTGATGCTGACGTAATTCTTTATTCTGAGTTGCAACACCCATAGCACAAGTATTTAAATGACAGATTCGTAAATACTTACAACCCATGGCAATCATTGGTGCGGTACCAAAGCCAAAGCTTTCGGCACCTAAAATAGCCGCCTTAATAATATCTAAACCGGTTTTTAAACCTCCATCAGCCTGTAAGCGTATTTTACCGCGTAAATCATTGGCACAGAGTGCTTGCTGCGTCTCACTTAAGCCTAATTCCCAGGGAGAGCCTGCATATTTTACAGAAGCTAAAGGACTAGCAGCGGTACCACCATCATAGCCGGAAATAGTAATTAAATCGGCATAAGCCTTAGCTACACCAGCAGCAATAGTACCTACACCCGGTTCAGAAACCAGCTTGACTGAAACTAACGCCTTTGGGTTCACTTGTTTCAGGTCATAAATTAATTGTGATAAATCTTCAATCGAATAAATATCATGATGCGGTGGCGGTGAAATCAAAGTCACACCAGGTACCGAATAACGCTGTCTGGCAATATTGATATCTACCTTATGACCTGGTAACTGGCCACCTTCTCCTGGCTTGGCACCCTGGGCCACTTTAATCTGTAGTACTTCAGCATTGACCAGATAATGAGGTGTTACACCAAAACGACCTGAGGCTATCTGCTTAATCTTTGAAACTTTTAAAGTATTAAAACGACTTGGATCTTCACCACCCTCACCGGAGTTAGAACGAGCACCTAAGCGATTCATTGCTTCTGCTAAGGTTTCATGCGCTTCCGGAGATAAAGCACCTAGTGACATAGCAGCACTATCAAAACGTTTAAATAAAGCTTCTGCAGGTTCTACATCATCAATTGAAATTGCATCTATATCTTCACGTAGTTTTAATAAGTCACGTAGAGTTGCTATAGGACGTTTATTAACTTCGTTAGCATATTTTTGGTAGGCACTATAATCACTGGACTGTACAGCGTATTGTAAATATTGCACAACATCAGGATTATAGGCATGATATTCCCCACCATGTACATAGCGATAAATACCACCATGATCATTAGTTTTACGAGGATTCCATGCAATTTTATTCAAGAAACGCTGGTCGGCATCAAAATCATCAAAGCCTGCACCGGCAAGACGACTGGTCGTGCCCTTAAAACACATTTCAGTGACTTCATCATCAACACCAATGGCTTCAAATAATTGCGAGCCACGATAACTGGCAATAGTTGAAATACCCATTTTTGACATGACTTTGAATAAGCCTTTATTAATACCCTTACGGTAGGCCTTCATCACCTTGCCAATATCAGTTTCTGCAATTTCTTTATGTGCAATCAATTTGGCCAAAGTTTCATAAGCCATATAAGGATAAACGGCTGATGCACCATAACCAATCAAAGTGGCAAAATGATGTGGATCACGTGCAGTACCTGTTTTAACAATAATATTCGCATCACAGCGTAAGCCTTTAGCAATCAAGTGATGATGTACAGCACCGGTTGCCATTAGGGCATGTAAGGTCACTTTATCTTTTTGCAGGTTTTTATCATCAAGAATAATAATGACTTTGCCTTCACGCACTGCCTTTTCTACTGTCTGACAAACACTTGTTAAAGCGTCTTTAAGAGAAAGCTCAGGAGAAAAATTCAAGTCAATAATAATATTGGCATAATCAGGACTATCTATAGTCACCAGAGCTTCATATTTAGCGCAGGAAAGTACCGGTGAATCAACAATTAAGCGTTCCGCATGACGGGCAGTTTCTTGAAATAAATTTCTTTCAGCCCCCAGACAGGTTTCCAGTGACATGACAATACTTTCACGAATAGGATCTATGGGTGGATTAGTTACCTGAGCAAATTGCTGGCGGAAATAATCATAAAAAGGTCTGACTCGCTCAGATAAAACAGCCATAGGCGTATCATCACCCATCGAGCCAATAGCCTCAGCAGCATTTTCTGCTAAAACCTTAATCACATATTCTTTTTCTTCATTAGTTATCTGAAATTGTTTCTCATAAACCTTATAAGTATCATCTCCCATACAACCAACTACAGATGCATCTTCGATCAGCTCAGATTTTAGATATTGAATACCTTTGGATAACCATTCTTTATAAGGCTGTTGAGATTTAAGATGTTGATCAACATCATCAGGTAATAACA
Source organism: Pseudomonadota bacterium (assembly GCA_015222495.1). Taxonomy (GTDB): domain Bacteria; phylum Pseudomonadota; class Gammaproteobacteria; order GRL18; family GRL18; genus GRL18. Next base: position 1,291 of record JADFVK010000082.1, on the reverse strand, counting down.
ATTCACCCGTATGCGTATCTGCCGCCAGCATTTGCCCCGGCTTTAAACGACCTTTTTCAACAACATCATTTTCACTATATTCATAAACTCCAGTTTCTGAAGCCAGAGTAATAACGCAATCTGAATAGGTGGCATCTTTAATGCCATTACTACCCTGAGTATTTTTAGTAATAATATAACGTGCGGGACGCAGACCATTTCTATCCAGGGTACAAGCAGCATAACGACCATCTGTCATCACTACACCGGCAGGGCCATCCCAGGCTTCCATATGCATAGAATTATATTCATAGAATGCTTTTAAATCTGCATCCATAGTATCTACATTCTGCCATGCAGGTGGGATCAATAAACGCATCGCACGGAAAATATCCATACCACCAGCCAACAGTGCTTCGAGCATATTATCCATACTATTAGAGTCTGACCCCGTCATAGAAACCAGGGGACGAATATCTTCCATCTTAGGAATCAACGGCGTTTCAAATTTATGTCCACGTGCCACAGACCAGTTGCGATTACCCTGAATGGTATTAATTTCACCATTGTGTGCTAGATAGCGAAATGGCTGTGCCAAACGCCATTGAGGCCATGTGTTGGTTGAAAAACGTTGGTGGAATACACACATACCCGAAGCGAGTCGAGAGTCATTTAAATCTTTATAAAATACCGGTAAAAATTCCGGCATCACCAGACCTTTATAAGAAATCACCTGAGAAGTCATAGAGGGGATATAAAAAACCTCATCATTATCCTGTATGGCCTTTTCAGCACGACGACGGGCAATATAAAGATGACGGTCAAAAGTTGCTACATCCATACCTTCAGCAGGATTAACAAAAACATGTTCAATTTGTGGCAATGACTTCAAAGCCTCATCACCACAGGCACTTTCATCTACAGGGACCACACGCCATCCGGCAACTTCCAGCCCTTCTGCAGCAAGTTCCTGGTTAACCTGATTGCGGGCTTTTTCAGCAACTGCTTCATCCTGATCAAGAAAAATAACACCAATAGCATAATTATCAGCTAATGTGAATCCCTGTTCCTGAGCCACTGCACGCATAAGAGCATCAGGTTTTTGTAATAATAAACCGCAACCATCACCGGTTTTTCCATCTGCAGAAATAGCGCCACGATGGGTTAGTCGTGCCAATGCTTCAATCGCCGTATTGACTAACCAGTGACTACTGGCTCCGTCCATATGAGCAATTAGACCAAAACCACAATTATCTTTCTCAAAAGAAGGATCATATAAGGTGGAGTTTAATGATTCAGGTTGTTTTTCCTG
>JADFVK010000081.1 GCA_015222495.1 Pseudomonadota bacterium | reverse complement strand
TGGCATTCGGGAATATGAGGTTTAAGACGTGCTTCGGAGTATGGTGTTCTATTTCAGGGGACGCTCAAGGCCATCCATGGCACCCTATGTAAAAACATCCATGTTTTTACAATCCCCTGAAATAGAACACCATACTCCAAATCACTCTTACGTCATATTCCCTCAATGGGGGTGAAAGAACTAGAGCAAAAGAAAGTTCACAGTTTATTTTGTAGAGGCACACTGGGCAATGGCTTTATTCTTTTGCTCTTCAACCGCCAAAAGTGAGGATAAATACAGCGGGAGAGTGTGCAGATAAGTGGTTGGCATCATTGGGGATTATGAAAACATGGATGTTTTCATATAGCGAGCCATGGATGGCCTTGAGCGTCCCCAATGATGCCAACCACTTTTCTGTGCAATCGTTTTCCACAGTACTTATCCGAATGCATACCCCATCTTTTGATCTTTATCCGTTAAGGTTTTAAAAGGTACTTAATATCATCTGTTACAATAGATTTTCACTGTGTTTTCTAGGATAATAGATACATATAAATCAACAGGAACCATAATGAATCAGAGTAGTTTTACCAATGTCGACCCACAAGAAGTGGCTAAATTTGAAGCCATGTCTACTCGTTGGTGGGATAAAGAGGGGGAGTTTAAACCCTTACATGATCTCAATCCTGCCCGTCTGGCTTACATAAAACAGGGAGCTAATGGTCTGGCTGGTAAAAACATTTTAGATGTTGGCTGTGGCGGTGGTATTTTGTCTGAAAGCATGGCTCATGAAGGGGCTAATGTCACCGGTATTGATATGGGCGATGCTAACCTTACTATTGCCAAAATGCATCTTTATGAATCCGGAGAGAAAGTCACTTATCAGAAAATCATGGCAGAAGAGATGGCCGAACAACAGGCTGGACAATATGATGTGGTGACTTGTATGGAAATGCTGGAGCATGTTCCCGATCCTGCCTCAATTATCAGTGCCTGTAAAAAACTGATCAAACCCGATGGCCATGTATTTTTTTCCACCGTCAACCGTAATGCAAAATCCTATGCTATGGCCATAGTAGGTGCTGAATATATTATGAAATTATTACCCAAGGGCACACATGATTATAAAAAATTTATACGCCCTTCCGAACTTGATCAATGGATTCGACAAGCTGAGTTAAAAACTGTGCATATTTCCGGTATGAGCTATAACCCCCTCACCGGTCATTGTGTACTCAGTGATGATGTCGATATTAATTATCTTGTTCATGCTACTCCAATCGCTAACATGTCATAAGTATAACAATGATTAAAGCCGTTTTATTTGATCTTGATGGTACTTTTGCTGATACAGCACCCGATCTGGCAGCTGCTTTGAATCAGGTCTTAACAGAAGAAGGACATACGCCCCTGGCCTATGACATTATTCGCCCTGTAGTCTCTCATGGTGGCGTTGCCTTAATTAGACTTGGCTTTAATTTAGACGAACAACACATTGATTTTGAAAGATTAAAAAATAGGCTTCTAACAATTTATGAAAATAATATCAGTACATTAACTACTCTATTTGATGGCATGGATAGTCTTTTAGACACTTTAGAAGAAAATAATATTGTCTGGGGAATTGTGACAAATAAGCCCGCCTGGCTAACCAATCCTTTAATGCAGCAAATGGGCTATAGTGATAAGGCCGCCACTATTGTCAGCGGGGATACAACTGCACAAAGAAAGCCCCATCCTGAGCCACTTTTTTATGCTTGCCGTGAAATGGCCTGTGAGGCATCTGATTGTATTTATGTGGGAGATGCAGAAAGAGACATCATTGCCGGTAATCGCGCCGGGATGAAGACTCTAACCGCTTTATTTGGCTATATAGAAAAAGATGATATTCCTGAACAATGGGGAGCTGATGCCATGATTCAACACCCACAGGAAATAGCTGACTACTTAGAACTTCCTTCTAAAACACTTTCCTGAACAGGAGGTTTTTCAGGCTGTACTGACTCTGTAGAGTTCACTGCTTTTTTAACATCCTCATAGAGAACCTTACTTCTTTGGCTCACATCTTTTTGCATTGCTTCAAACTTCTTAGAAATTTCATGCATATCACTTTTCTTAACAAATGGATTGGTCAACAAAGGCTGATCCTTACCAAGATTTACACCAAACCATAAACCTACGATTCCCCCAATTAAAATCCCCAATAAAATATCTTTCATTATTATACCCTTATATGTGTTTCTTAAATTATACTATTAAATACACATTTTGGAAACTTTATTTATATAAATCAAGCATCTTCATTGATCATCGGTATATATTCTTATTTTCCTGGGAGACAGACATAATAAAATGACCGGGATAATCAGACTTGCACAGGCAATAATGACATCCATTTTCAAACCATATAAAAATGATAGCCAGTAGTTCACATCACTTTGTGCAAAACGTTCAAAATATAGTGAAAAAAGGACGACTCTTCCCACAAAGAAAATTGCTAGCAATGCCAGAAAATAATAGAACAAAGTCTTAATCAGGATCATTAAGATAAATTTCTTTTATAGGATGGGGAAATTAAGGCCGTATGAATAGACGTATTATCTACAGATCAAATCTTTGCTATTAACTTCAAAGATCGAACGATTATAGGGGTAGGCAACATTCAATAAAAAGATAATAGAGCCGGCAAATTCCAGCATCTCACCCTTTTTAGATGATGCCATTATCACCTGAACCACTATAAGCAGGACAATATAAGCCACAATTTGATAGTTTTGTGCAATAGGTACGGCAAATCTATCTACAAATTTTTTAACGCCTTCTTTACGCTTATACAAAGGAATTAAAACAACCAGATAAAGCAGCAATAAAATACCGATACCACGACCAAATATGACTTTATTCAGTTTAGTATCACCGACGACTAAATTATGTAAATTAGTCTCACCCTGAGCATTGTTTTCAGTAAAAAACTCAGAACTTTCTATACTGAAGATACGTTGCCCCCAGGAAATCTCTTCTCCAGCCCCGAAAAAGAAAAATGCAGCCAGCAAGGAAGTCATAAACAAAAACAATGCTGGACGATGTCCCTTAAGGATCAACACACGCTTAACGCAGACAAAAAGACCAATCAGCAGAAAAACAACTGTCGACCACTCTGTAAAGCCATCTTCAATGACAAAATTAGTTTTAAATGAAGCATGATCAATATAACTCCAGGCAAAACCAATTAAAGTAAACACAGAACCATAAACTAAAGCCAGTTTTTCAAATAAAGATAGATTTTTAAGCATTACAACCTTCTTTTCAAATTTAAATATATTGCAGATTTTATCATAAAGTACTGGGCTTTACTGTCTTTTCAGACTTTCTCTGACGGAACATTGAAATAAGTATTGAAAACAAAGCAAAAATAAAAATAATCGGATCAAGAAGATAATCCCATAGGTTTCTACTTTCCAGGATATTCAGTTGAAAAGCCAGGCTTGCTCCGAGCAGGCATATTAACGTCATCAGGTCCTTTTTATAAAAGGCATAAGTTAACAGGCTGAACAAAACCAGAAGGAATAATAACGGAGCAATATAAGCATGAATGTTATTGAAATATCCCCAGGCATAGGGATCAATTGGACTCAAACCTAATGCCAGAGGATAAAAAATCAAACCGCTTAATGCAATAATACGCAATACGGAATCTGTTTGAATCGGTGTGTTCTGATAAGTAAACAGATAATAAATCATCAATATTAAAGAACTGATACTTAAATCATTAAAAATCCCACGAAAATACTGGTTAATACTATTTCCATCAATAGAGACAAAAGTGAGGAGAAAAAATAGCAGTAATAAAATATACACAATTGCTTTTTTTAAATTAAATAGAATTAAAAATCGCAATAATAGTACGCATAATAATAAAGAGATGCCGCTCAGGCCAATGAGAGTTGAAAAATTCATTATTGCACTCCACCAGTGTTTATATTGGTAGGTAGTTCTGTGCTTTCTAACCATTGCTGATTGAAAACTTTATGCTTAATATGACTTTTATGCCAGGTGTATAATAAGTGGATATTTCCGTTTTTTGTTTGCAGCAGCCATGGATAGGAAAATTGTTTAGAATTATCCGGTTTTTTTAGATGGTATTTTTCTATGACTTTCTTTATTTCCCATGACTTTGCCTGATTGCCTGAGATCGCAAGCGTCATGTCTTCGCGTTCATCTTCATGATTATTAAAGGCCAATAGTAATTGTCCATCGGCTAATTGTATAGCATGAATCCCTGCATTGGGATTGGGCAGCGTTGTTTTTTCCACAGCCGACCAGCTCAAACCTGAATCATTAGTATATTGGGATAATATACGATATGGTGAACTTCCATGATAGCGCATCATACTAAGAGCCTGTGTTGATGTAAAAGGCACAATAATGGGCTGTAGTGAAGTTTTTCCCCATGAAAGACGTGTTTTATCAATCACATTGCCTGAACTATCAAGTCTGAGTAATTCAGAAAATTTTCCCAGAAATTCATGATAAACCGGTAAACCTATACTGCCATCAGCATAATGAATCGGTGAACCTTTCAATAAAGTGCTGATATTGAGAAATGGAGAAGTAATTAAGCGTTTTGCCGGTGACCAGCTGTCCCCTTCATCATAAGAAATAATGAGGTTAATCGCACTACCAGCCCAGCCACCAATAGAGACACTGACATAAAATAACCAGATTGAATCATCCGGTCCTCTGCTTACCACAGGATTACCGAGTTTGCGGATATAACGTGAAGTACCATCCCGAGTTTGCAGGCGTGTAGTAATGGTGCTTTCTTCTCCCCATTGCTGTTGTGAGTTATGCCAGGTATTTTTGTAGATATTGACATCTTTATGGCCTTCTCGTGTTCCACCATACCAGAAAGCCATAATGTTATTATCTGCCAACTCTATAGCCGCTGCACTATGAACTTCAGGGGTAGACTCATGGGAAGCAAAATCCGTTAATAGAAATACATTAGTCGATGAGTTTTTAGTTTTAGCTGCTGTTTCTGGCTTTAAATTCTCAAATCTACTCTCAGCAACATCATACACAACAAACAGCCCGGGTGAGGGCTGATTAAATAATTGCAGCATAATGGCTAAAAGAGAAACCAGACTAATAATAAATAGTAATTTATTCATCCTTGTTGATACTTAACCCTCTTTCCTATCAAATAAAACTTTCCACGTTTATAGACTTCTTTAAGTTTTAAACTATTCCCGCAAATAGTAATTGTGACACCCGGGTAGGCACTATTATAGAACTCTACCGTACTATTAACACCGGAAAGCATTAATTTTTTTAATCTGGTTTGTTGTTGTTTCTGCTCATCCATTGTTACTTTCAGGGCTGCTATTTTTTCCACCAAATGAGCCATATTCCCTTGCTCTGTCCCACTTGAACCATACAGCCCTTCAATATGTTCTAGTTCCTTTTGTTTAGCCTTTATTTGTTCAGATAAATCATAGAATTGGTTTTGTTCATCCTTACTATAACCAACCATAATTTCTGTTTTAATATTAATCTCATTACCTAAATTTCCCGCTGATATTTTTTTCTGAGCATGTACTCGACCACCAACAATACTGCTCTTAGTACTTTCATCTTCACCTACAATAACTTCTTCCATAGCATGGATTTCACAATCAATTAAATTATCACCAATAATAATAGATTCTTGTGAATATACTTGTGCATGTTCCATAAAAGTCACATTAACTTCACCACCAGCAGTAATTAAACTATCATTTCCCCTGACACCACCACGAATAATAATATTCCCTTCAGCCTTGGTCACTGCATTTTCTATATTGGCATCAATACAAATATCTGCTGTTGTTTCCAGACGAAATCCCGGATCAACATAGCCTTTAACAATCATTGTAGAATCTGTTTTAACATTGCCCGTAACATTATCAATATTACCATCTAAAACAATACTATCTGTTACCGTCAGGGTAGTTTTTCTAACAATTAAAGTACCATCTCTATCAGATATAATATGCCCGTCATCTGTCCTATGTAAACCATCCAGAAGTAATTCAATATCCTCAGGTTTTTTAGCAATAATTGCTTGATTATAAACATCAATACCATTAACTTCCGGAACAAGGGGAATAATATGACCAATCTCATCTGTATTTTTGACATCCCATGGGTAGGAACGTTCTTTAAAATCTATACGCCCATTTTTCATCAATTTTCCCGCTGAAATCTTTTTATTCAACTCTATATTGGCATCAATTCCATCTATAGGAGCTTTTCCTTCAGCTACCAGGGTTTTAAGAAGATAAGAATCCTCATCTGCCCCCTGTTTGCCCAACTGAATCTGACTGACTATTTTCTGTAATGTTTCTTCCACAAGACCATAACAAATAAATTCATATTCCAATGTTGTTTGTATTTGGGATAAGCTAATCACTCTGGAATCAGATTTTTTAGGAAATATTGGAATATTAAAATAAGCAAAAAGTTTGTCTTCAGTAATTTCAATTAAACTTTTAAGTGATATATCCTCTTCTGTTTCAAGAAGACCCAGGGTTTGAGCACGATAATTATAGTGCGTCTCAGTTTTAGAAAGTTCAATATATTTACCTACAGCCGGAAAAAGAGCTGATTGATCTTCTGGTGCAATAGTATTGCCATAGACATCAGTGCCATCTTCACCGGCAAAAATACATTTATAGCGTGCAATGATTTGACCTGGCGCTATAATTTTATCCAGAAAGTTGTCTGAGCCTTTTTTGACTACCCATTCTAACTGACCATATTCAGCTTCAAGTGGTTTTCTTGCTAATAATAATAACAATGATTTTTTAACATCCTGCTGCAATTCAGATAATTGACGGCGACGGGCAAGGTGTTGCACTTTAATTAATAATTGAGCATCCCACCCCTGAGATATTTCCATACGCTTTAAAGTTTCCATAATATGAGCACTGGTCACTTTAGTATGTATTTCATCACCTAAAAAGCCATAAACATTGATATTAGCCTCAAAGGGAGAGTCTTTATCTACTTCTATAAGAGACTGTACAGAAAGCACATCATCACTTAAGTTAACAATACCCAGATAATGAGAATAGTACCAGGCCTGATCATTGCCCTGTTCATCTTTGATTATTTTCTTATAAACAGCATCCCCTTCAGATATCGTCATATCAGGCAAGGAAAGAGATTCAATGACCTCACCAAAAATATCAATGCCCGGATATCCTTGTTGATTACAAACCTCATACCCAATAGCAAAATCAGGAGCAATGACTCTTTCGTATTCATGTTGAGATAAAGGGTCTATTAACCAGTGAAGCCCTTGTTCCTGCTTCGACTGAGGCTTTTTCCCCTGAGCAATCAGTAGCGGTGGTTGTATAATATTATTGCTATAAAATTGCTGTAGAGTATCACTGATAAGACTTTCATTAATATCTGTACTCATTTTGGAAGTTTTAAGGATATTTAGAATATATTCAAGACTGAGAGGTTCCAGCTCTGATTCCGGGGCAGGTAATAATTCCAGATAGGCACATAGCTTATTTTCAGTAATAAATATTGTAAATTGCTGTTCTACGACTAAGCCGATCATTTATTATCTAAAGCCTTTAATATATACTCACATAGTGGTGAAAGATAAGGCGTTCATTCTAGCAGTTAATAATATGAATTCAAACAATTACAACAATTTATGTTGGCTGAAGGCTCTTGAATAACTTAAAATTTACAAGCATCATATTTGATATTTAATGTTATCAAAATGATACTTGGAAATGTATAAGTTGGCTAAGGGCTTCTCAATAACTCCATACAGGCTTTCTCAATTGGCATCATTAAACAACAAAATTCTAGCAGATGCTTATGCCCATTGCTTACACATTGCTCAGAGTCATTATGAAAACTTTCCCGTAGCTTCCCGTTTTCTCAATAAAAACCTACGCTATCCCATTAGTGTCGTCTATGCCTTTGCACGCAGTGCTGATGATTTTGCTGATGAAGGTGATTTGAACACAATAGAGCGTTATGAATTACTCGATGATTATATGCATGAATTAGAGACTATTGAAGAAAATTCTCTTTCAAATCATAGCAGTAATCCAATCTTTATCGCACTTGCGGATGTCATTGAGCAATTTCAGATCCCCATCAAACTTTTTAAAGATTTAATCTCAGCTTTTAAAAGTGATGTCCATACCACTCGTTATCAAAACTTTGATCAGGTCATGGCATATTGTCAAAAAAGTGCCAATCCTGTCGGACGAATTTTATTATATTTAAATAATAGTGCCAGTGAAGAAAATCTTAACTATTCAGATGCCATTTGCAGCAGTCTGCAATTAATCAATTTCTATCAGGATATTGCTCAGGATATGGACGAAAATGATCGCCTTTATCTCTCCCTGGATGAGTTGCAAAAATTTTCTATCACTATTGAAGATATTAAAAATAAAACCAATAATACTCAAACTCAGTCGCTAATGAATTTTCAAATTAAGCGTGCGCAACAACTTATTTTATCCGGCAAGCCACTTTGTCATAATTTATCAGGCCGATTTGCCCTGGAAATACGTCTAATTTATACAGCAGGCAATATTATTCTTAAAAAGTTATCCCTCAATACTAATAATATCTATCTTCGTCCCCGCTTAAATAAAATAGATAAAATTAAGATCCTATGGCATGGATTATTTTTTTAATGTCTAGAGTTTCTGAGTTCATTGGCTTATATACTAAATCAAAATAAGATATGTAAGCAGAAAGATTCAATGCAGGAAATTTACTAGAAAAATTTCCTGCTTACTTACAAGTTTAGGATTGCTTGGCTCTGGAGCAGAAAAAGAAGCTATTGGCAGTGATAAAGTCACTCAGTTCTTTAGTCTGTCACTATTGTGTTTCAATTAGATGAAAAGTAATATATTAGTAATTAACCAATAAATCTCAAAGTTGAGGAACATACAGACTCATGACACCAGATGAATATTGCCAGGAGAAAACTCAGCAGAGTAGTTCCAGCTTTTATTATAGCTTTTTATTTCTTAATCAGACACAGCGTCAGGCAATGACTGCCTTATATGCGTTCTGTCGTGAAGTCGATGATGTAGTCGATGAATGTTCCGAGCCTGAATTAGCTCTGAATAAACTGAACTGGTGGCGAGAAGAAGTTTACTCTTTATTTCATGCTACGCCCAATCATCCTGTGGTGATTGCTTTAAAAACGTCTCTTGAGAATTATGCATTGCCGGAAAAATACTTTCAGGAACTTATTGATGGTATGGAAATGGATATCCATAAATCACAATATACTTCTTTTAATGAACTTTCCCTCTATTGTTATAGAGTTGCCGGTATTGTAGGTCTGCTCACTATTGAAATAATGGGTTATAGTCAGCCATCCACAAAGGATTATGCTAAAAATCTAGGCATATCTTTACAACTCATTAATATCCTGCGTGATGTCAAAGAAGATGCAAAACGTGGACGTATTTATATTCCACAGGATGAGTTAAGCCGTTTTAAAGTTGATAAAAAAATGTTGCTTGATGGTAAAAACAATCAAAATACTATAAGTTTATTTGAGTTTCAGGCAGACAGAGCCGATGAGTACTATGCTAAAGCTTTTGACAGTCTCGAAGCATCTGATAGATATCAGCAACGCACCGGGATTATTATGGCTGAGATTTATTATGCCTTATTGAAGAAAATTAAAAAAACACATTATCCGGTATTATCTCAAAGAGTTAAAATCAGTAAAATTAAAAAACTCTGGATTGCCTGGACTACGGCACGAAGAGAATACAAACTCAATGCCAGTTGATAATGCAGAACTGAATTCTGATAAGCAGGTTATTATTGTTGGCGGTGGCTGGAGTGGCCTTGCCTGTTCGATTACATTAATTAAAGCAGGATATCAGATTACTTTACTTGAATCTGCGCAAAATATTGGCGGTCGCGCACGTACTATTAAGAATAAAAACTCCACATTAGTACTTGATAATGGTCAGCATATTATGCTCGGTGCCTACCATTTTACACGTGAGATCTTTTCAATTCTAAATTTAGATGAAGCAGATATTTTAGAATGCAGCCCCCTTGAATTGAATATGTTTTCTCCTGAAAAACAAACCTGTCATCTTAAAGCTCCTGGACTACCTGCCCCACTACACTTAATTATTGCGCTATTAAACCTCACTGGGTTATCGTTAAAAGAGCGGTTTAACTCTATATTATTTTGTTTAAAATTAAATACTTATAACTACAAATTAGAAAATGATTTAAGTGTAAAACAGCTATTAATTCATCATAAACAATCAGAGAAGTTTATTAAAGTACTCTGGGAACCTCTTTGTCTTGCCACCATGAATACACCTATAGAATATGCTTCAGCAAAGGTTTTTCTTAATGTCCTCAAAGATAGTTTCACAAATAAATCGGCAGATTCAAATTTATTGTTTTTTAAAAAAGACTTATCTCAGGTTTTATGTTCTCCTGCCATTGACTATATAAAAGAAAACAATAGCTCAATCATCTGTGGAGAAAAAGTCACTCAAATTAAAGTGAATGCTATTTCTGACAAAGACCTCTCACTTAAGTTTTCTATTCGAACAAATAAAAGTAATTATCATAGTCAGCATCTGGTATTAGCAACACCTGCCTATATCAGTGATAAGTTATTGAAAAACTGTACGACACAAATTGATTTAATCCCAAAAAAGGCTTCTCTTTTATACAACTATGAGCCTATTTATACCATTTATATTCAATACCCTGAACATATCCAATTAGCTCATCGAATGACTGGCTTTTTTAGTTTATCGCAAAATATCATTTCACAATGGGCAATTGATCGTTCTTTAACCGGTCAAGATGGATTAATGGCCATCATCATCAGTGGTCCCGGGGAACATACACAATTACCCTCTTCTCAATTAGTTCAAATTGTTCATAAAGAATTATTATCTATTATTGAAAACTTACCAGATTTTCTGGAATACAAAGTTATCCGGGAAAAGCGAGCCACTTTTAGTTGTCATATAGATATTGAACAACAACGTCCTAAAAATAATACTTCTATAACGGGACTCTACTTAGCTGGCGACTATACTGATACAAGCTATCCTGCTACATTGGAAGGTGCTGTTAAAAGTGGTGTCCTGGCCGCCAGAGAAATTATTCAACAAAATAGTTAAGCCTGAGCCATCTTGTGGTAAAATTCAAAAATTATTTAATCTCTTTAAAGGATCCATCATGTTTGATTATTCTGCACCTGAGCAATTATTAAAAGACCGCGTTATTCTGGTGACTGGTGCCGGTGATGGAATTGGTAAAGCAGCCTCTAAAACCTTTGCTCAATATGGTGCCACTGTCATATTATTAGGTAAAACAATTGCCAAGCTTGAAGCTGTGTATGATGAGATAGAGCAGGCCAATGGACCTAAGCCTGCTATATATCCAATGAATCTTGAAGGGGCTACTGCTAAAGATTTTGAAGATATGCAGGTGACTCTGGACAATGAATTTGGTCACTTAGATGGTATCTTACATAATGCGGTATTATTGGGTACTCTAATGCCGATTTCTCAATTTGATATGGCTCATTGGGGAAAAATTATGCAGGTGAATTTGAATGCCCCCTATATGCTGACCAGAACCTGCCTCCCCTTATTAGAAAAATCAACAGCTGCTTCAGTTATGTTTACCACTGACGATGTAGGTATTAAAGGTAAGGCATACTGGGGAGCCTATGCTATCAGTAAGGCTGCAGGTGATAATATGATGCAGATCCTGGCAGATGAGATGGAAATGAATACAGCTATCCGTTTTAATAGTATTAATCCTGGAGCTGTCGCCACCAATATGAGAGCCAAGGCCTATCCCGGACAAGATCCTAGTACCTTACCAAAGCCTGAAGATATCATGAATGCTTATTTATATTTGATGGGCAATGATAGCAAAGCGATTAATGGTAAAATAATTAATGCTCAATCATAGAGATGGCGTTAACTAGATAAATTATATTCTGTCATTAGGAAAGGTTTTTCAACCCCATAACCCTGGGCATAATCAACGCCAATATCTTTAAGCACATCGATAATCTCAGTATTTTCAACAAATTCTGCGATTGTTTTCATACCCAGAAAATGTCCAATTTCGTTAATCGACTTCACCATAGCCTGATCTGCAGTGTTTTTAACAATATCCTTAATAAAAACACCATCAATTTTAAGATAATCAACGGGAAGGCTTTTCAAGTATGCATAGGAAGACTGGCCTGTGCCAAAATCATCCAGTGCAAATTCACAGCCTAATTCTCTGATTGAATTGATCATATCAATGGCAAAAGTCATATTGATAATAGCAACTGTTTCTGTCACCTCAAAACAAATTAACTGCGGAGAAACAGGATATTGTTTGAACATAGACTGTACAAACTCAAGGAAATTTATATCATTGAGACTTTGTCCCGATAAATTGATGGCAACGCCACTCATTCTATCAAGATAATCTGGGTGTTCATGGAACCATTGAAAAACATTTTCCACCACCCAACGATCCACATCTACCATCTTATGATATAGCTCTGCTGCTTCAATAAATTGTGCAGGAGGTGTGGTATTGCCTTCCTCATCTTTAACTAATAATAGCATTTCATAGTGTGGTTTCAGACTATCATCTCCCATTGGATGCAGTCTTTGGCAACGAATATCCAATAGATTATTATTAATCGTATCATCTATTTTTGTTGCCCAAAGCTGTAGTTCCTGATGATGGCTAAGCTCTATGTCATCTGCTTCAAGCACATGAACTCGATTCCGCCCATATTCTTTTGCCATACCAGAAGCAGTTACCACGGCTTTTAACAATATTTTGATATTCTGTATTTCAGGAATAATAACTAAGCCTATGCTGCTGCTTAATGAAAACTTTTTATCTTCCCAGGTAAATTTATGCTGATAAACTTTTTGGCGTAATAGTTCAGTAAATTCATTTGCTTCTACATCTGTAAAATTTGGCAGAAGTAGGATAAATTCATCTGTACCATATCGGGCTAGTACAATTTCAGAAGCTTTGTCAGTTAATGATTGTTTTAGCAGTTCAGCAATTTCAGATAAATATTTATCACCCGCTTCATAACCACAGGTGTTATTGATAAGAGTGAAGTTATCAATATTAATCAGGCATAGTGCAAATGCAAAATCTTCACTCTCAGCTTTTTCTAATTTAGCTCTAAATACTCGTTCAAATTCATTATGTACCATCAGTCCTGTGACTTTATCAATAGCACTTTGCTGTGCCAGATTATCATGAACTTCACCCATAATGGCATAGAGGCTTCTTTCCAGTAGTGGTAAATCGTAATCCTTTATGGGTTTGAGTTGGCCACTATCCAACATGGACAGCACATCAACTAAACTAAAAGAAGACTCCTTACGAGCACCTGAAGTCACAAAGACAAATAAATATTGATTATCACTCTTCCAGATAAACTGCATCCTGATTAGAGAGCCATCTTTTTTAAACTGAACAAAATCATGTTCTGTCAAACGTTTTGCAATATTTGCATTGGCCTTTGAACGTGCATCAGTCATTCCTCTTGAAATATCTTTTATAGCCTGCTTATCTGAAAGAGTTTTTCCGGCAATAAGCAGTTTAAAAATTAACTCATAGTCAAATATCAGTTCATCCTTATCAGAGCTGCCATCAACAAGAAAATTTTCAATATCATCAACTATTTTTTGATCATAGGGTCCTAGTTCTTCTAAGCCTTGTTTGATAATAAATAAAATAACATCATGTTCAATAAAGTCCTGATTAACATCTCCAGTCATGGTTAGAATTAGTAAATCCAGAGCCTGAAGATATTGTGCCCACTGACTGGAATCCCTACCCTTGTTGAGGTAACAGAACATCAATACTGGAATCCATTGATGACTGATGAAGTCTGCGATGATAACAGGTATTTTTATCCCATCAAGACGACGAGCCAATTCGACAGTGACAATCTGCTGTGCCTCATAGTTTTTTATAATAAGATTGATTTTCTTATCATAATATTGGGATTGCATTGCTAATAATTGAGTGAGAAGCCCCTGCATATTAGTGAATGTTTTTAAATCACTCTGGAAATTTTTTAGAATATCTACAACAGCCACAAGCAATTTTTGAAAATATGGATTTGACTCATCATAAAACTCAAGCATAGCTAATTTATTGATCACTATCCTCACCGGATTAGACCAGGATTCAAAAAAATCTTTATGTAATAAAGAAACTTTTAATAAGGGTAATTTCAATAATGATAAAAGCTTTTTAACCGGAGCATCTAACCAGAGGTCATTTTCTATAAATTTAAATAAACGCTGTATCACATCCAGTGAATATTGAAATTCATTATGTAATTCAATGGAATAGTTCTCTTTATTAATACTTTCCTCTACCAGTGAAACTAATAACTCCAAATCAATGGAATTTAGTTCGCCCTGCTTTACTGATGCACTTTGTTCAATTTGTAATAAAGTGAGTTCATCTATTAACAGAGATAATTGTCGCTTATAGTCTTCTGAATTATAAAATTCATCAGGTGTAGAATTAAAGCCCTGTCCATTCTGAAATGTAAATAAGTCTTTTAGAGTCTGGTAGCCCGATGCCATATTCACATTGTTTTGTAAAGTTGACACTTCAGTCATATGCTGACTACTAACATCAAGCTGAGAGGTATCAAGCTGAGCTGTATTAAGCGGAGCCTGATTCAATATAGGGGGAATTACCTGTGATTGTTCAACTTGAACCACATCCATATTGCTTGGCTTTGAGTCAATTGAAGAAGGTGCTTTGACTATCCTTAGTTTTTGCTCTTCAATAACCGGCAGAATATTATTATCAATAAATATTTGGTTAATTTCCTGGTACAACTCAAAGAAATGGTTATTCATCACTTTTTCAAATTGATGAATTAACATTAAGATAATGTCATCACCTCTGAAATAAGCATAGGTCGCTTCGCTAAAACAGGTAAATATTATTTGCGGTGAAAAGGGGCCTGATTCTTTATCCATAATCGAGAATAATTCAGTCAAACATAATTCAATTTCTAATAGTTCTTTCTCATAATGAGGAGAAATTTTAACAACAATTTTATTGATTTCCAGCCAGTGCTCGAACTCATTTAAATCAATTAAGTCCAGTTCATCAATATCATTAGTATTTTTCTCTTCCAGGCTTTCTGTACGACAGAGTTCTAATTGATTGCCAATTAATACGATGAATTTTTTCTTAAGAGGTTCTTTTACTTTATTGAGAGTGGCAATAGCATCAAAAAAACGACTTTGTTCACTATTGTTTTCAGCTTTATCTGCTCTTTCAAACAGAATATCATGAGCCATAGGGAAAAAGACTTCTACACTATGAGATAGATTTTTAAGAAGACTTTGTTTTAACTTTTCAAATATTAAGCTTTTTTGTGAATGGCTTTGACTAGTCATAAAAAAATATAATCTTATCCATTAATTACTATTGTGAATTCCTAATATCTCATTTTCACGCTCCAGTTCATCTTTTTTGGCGTTATCATTACGTCGTTGATCAATTTCATCAAGATAGTTTTGATCAATATCTCCGGTAATATACTGGCCATCAAAAACAGAGCAGTCAAAATGTTCAATATTTTTGTTGCCTCGATGACAGGAAGCAATAAGATCATCCAAATCTTGATAGATTAACCAATCTACTCCAATTTCCTCTGCAATTTCATCTACACTACGATTATGTGCGACAAATTCTTCAGGAGAAGGCATATCAATACCATAGACATTAGGATGAATGACTGCAGGAGAAGCTGAAGCAAAAAATACTTTTCTGGCTCCGGCATCACGAGCCATTTTTACTATTTGTTCTGAAGTCGTACCACGTACAATTGAGTCATCGACCAAAAGTACATTTCTACCTCTGAACTCCAGATCCATGGCATTTAGTTTTTGCTTAACAGATTTTTTTCTCTGAGTTTGACCCGGCATAATAAAGGTCCGGCCAATATAACGGTTTTTCATAAAACCTTCACGATACCGTACACCTAAACGATTAGCCAATTCTAAGGCTGATGAACGACTAGTATCAGGAATTGGTATAACGACATCAATATCATGATCAGGATAAGTTTTAAGAATTTTATCTGCTAATTTTTCTCCCATTCTAAGACGGGCTTTATAAACTGAGATATTGTCCATAATTGAATCAGGTCTGGCAAAATAGACATGCTCAAAAATACAGGGGGAATATTGTGGGTTTTCAGCACATTGATGAGTAAAAACTTCACCTTCTGCGGTAATAACAACCGCTTCACCAGGTTTAATGTCATCTATTAATTCAAAGCCTAGTACATCCAGAGCAACACTTTCAGAAGCAATACAATATTCTACGCCATTATCTCTCTGCCTTTTTCCATAAACCACCGGGCGTATGCCATTGGGATCTCTAAAACCCACAATACCATAGCCGGTGATCATAGCTACCGAGGCATAAGCACCACGACAACGTTTATGTAAGGCTTTTACCGCATTAAAAACATCTTCTTCGTTAATACGTAATTTATGCAGTTTCTGTATTTCATGAGCAAAAACATTCAATAAGACTTCTGAGTCTGAGTCTGTATTTAAATGTCTTAAATCCTGTTTATAAAGCTCTTCTTTTAATTCATTAGCATTGGTTAAATTACCATTATGTGCCAGGGTGATACCATAAGGAGAGTTAACATATAAAGGCTGTGCCTCAGCAGAAGAAGAGCTCCCGGCTGTGGGATAACGCACATGACCTATTCCCATATTGCCTTGCAGGCGAATCATATCATTGGCTGAAAACACAGCCTTAACTAATCCATTACCCTTACGTAAATAGAGGTGTTTATTGTCATAGGTTACGATTCCAGCAGCATCCTGCCCGCGATGCTGTAAAACCGTCAAACCATCATAAATACACTGATTTACATTGCTTTTAGCTACAATACCAATGATGCCGCACATAGAATTTGTACCTTAACTAATAATGCAGTTTCTGGGCAATATGGGGTGGTAAAAACCCCTGCATCCATCCTGCAAGTTGTTGAAAGTGTGGAATTAATAAAGACTCTTTCCACCAGGGGTCTTGGGGTACTAAAGTAAAGCCCGCCAGTAACACAAGAATACCGACCAGTAAAATACCGCGTGCAATACCAAACAACATCCCAATAGAACGATCTGTTCCACTAAGACCGGTTTTATCCACTAAAGTAGAAATAAGACTACCGATTAAAGCTGAAAGAATCAAGGTGATTATAAATAAAATCGCAAATGAAACCAATGATAAAATAGAGGGTGGTAAGTTAAGATAGGGATTGATAAACAAAGCAAATGGATGCATGTATAACATACTTATCCAGATAGCAACAATCCATCCAGCCAAAGCCATTGATTCACGTACAAAACCACGTAATAAACTGATTATGGTAGAAATCAGAATAATACTGATAATAATATAATCAGGCCAGATTAGTGACACAGACTTTCCCTATGTTTTGTATTTGACAATAACGGTATTAGTTAACTTGAATTGTTTTTCTATTTTTTTCTTAGCTGCTAATATTTGATCGTATTTTAAATACGGCCCTACTCTCAGACGGTAAATCCTACCTGTTGTAGTCTGAATCGACTCTGAATAAGCTTTAAAGCCTTTTTTTCTTAATTTGTCACGTAAGATGATGGAATTGGATTTCTGGCTAAAACTGGCTAATTGTAAAGTATAAGCCGTGGTAATTTTAGATGAAGTCGGTTTACTCAACTTTTGATATTTAGGCGCTGCAGCAAGCTTTGCTGCAGAACTTGTTTTTACAGCTTTGCTGTTAATCGCAGGCTTAGTCTTTTCTGTAGATTTTTCCTTAGCTCTTTCCTTCACCTCTTTCTTAAATACTGGCTTATTACTGATAAGTTTAGCTTCCGGCATTTTTTTTATAGCGGGAATCGGTGCTGACTTTTGTTTAAACGCCTTAGGTTTTGCTGGAATATGGGTTTTGGATATGCCATTGTTTTGGTTTGATCCACCATTTAGCAATAGAGGTAAAATGATAACCCCTAGAGAAACTAAAACAATAGCACCAATAACACGTTGTTTAAGATTAACTGCTTGTTCTTCAGACATAGAGCTTATTATGCTAGTTGTTGAGGTTAAGAAAAGTCAAAGCATCTGATACGGTATGAAATGAACCAAAAACCAATAAAATGTTCTTCGATGACTTATTGTTTATATTATACTCGTTAAAGTTCTCATATGCTTCTTTAAAATGAGCAAAAGTCTTAATATTATCTTTATTAAGATTAAATTGACTCATATTTTTAGTTAATATTTTTTTGATACCTATAGCAGGCATGGCTCTAGGGGATTCTAAATCAATAATACGCCAACTACTGACAATATCTTTAAAAACATCCAGAACTTTGGCTATTTCTTTATCTTTTAACATACCAATAATGACATGGAGTTGTGTTGCACTA
>JADFVK010000080.1 GCA_015222495.1 Pseudomonadota bacterium | reverse complement strand
CGTTTTTTATCACCATTATCAAGTTCGATATCAATATGCCCTTCACCGACAATAGGATAATACAGTTGACTGATCTGATAGGCTTTAGGTGAATCAGGATAAAAATAATTCTTACGATCAAAAACAGAACGATTATTAATTTTTGCACCAACGGCCAAACCAAACATAACGGATTTTTTCAGTGCCTCACCATTAAAAACGGGCAATACACCCGGCAAGCCCATATCAACCGTACTCATCTGTGTATTAGGCTCTGCTCCATAAGCAGTAGAAGAACCAGAAAATATTTTTGATTGGGTGGACAATTGCACATGGATTTCCAAACCAATAACGACTTCCCATTGCATAACGATTACTAACCTCTTCGGTTTAAAACTTAATTGTATGTATTATACGCACTAAGATAATAAGGTACGTTACACTGGGGACGCTTCAAGCTCATCCATGAGTCGCTTTAAGAAAAACGTCCATGTTTTTCTAAACCCCATTGTAACGCACCTCATTACCTTATTGCTCACTGTATACTTTGTTTGTTCTAGTGTTGTCCCAGAGCAGGAACAAAAGCAAAAGACATGTAATTCAGGATATTTTATCTGCCTTTTTCTTTGCTTTTGCTCTGGGACAGCACGGATTATTAAAACAAACTATACAAACAACTCAGGCACTTTTTTATGCCAGTCAGTTTGTTGTTGAAACTGGTGTGCTACGTTTAATAATTTTGCTTCTGAAAAATGCTTGCCGATTAATTGTAATCCTACCGGCATATTATTGACAAAACCTGCTGGAATTGACATGCCTGGTAAGCCTGCCAGATTAACAGCGATTGTATAAATATCTGATAAGTACATGGTGATAGGATCATCACTGAACTCACCTAAATTAAATGCTGTTGATGGTGCTGCAGGACCCATAATGACATCAACATCCTGAAAGGCCTGATTAAAATCATCGCTGATCAGGCGACGGGTTTTTTGTGCCTTAACATAATAAGCATCATAAAAACCCTCAGATAAAGCATAAGTACCAATTAGAATACGGCGTTTAACTTCAGGGCCAAAGCCTTCTCCACGTGAACGAATATAAAGATCATTGAGATCTTTGGGATCTTTACAACGATGACCAAAACGTACGCCATCCATGCGAGAGAGATTGGAAGAACATTCTGAGGGGGCAATAATATAATAAGTAGGTACTGATAATTTGCTATTGGGTAGGCTGATTTCTTTAACGACAGCACCCATTTTTTCATATTCTTTGACTGCAGCTTCAATAATTTTAGCCACAGAATCATCCAGGCCTTCGGCAAAATATTCTTTGGGTAAGCCAATTTTCAGACCTTCCATACTATTATTTAAATCACTGGTATAATCAGGAACCGCTTCATCAACACTAGTGGAATCTCGTGGATCAAAGCCTGCCATCACGTTAAGCATTATAGCTGCATCTTCAGCAGTGCGAGTCATAGGACCGGCCTGATCTAAGCTGGAAGCAAAAGCAATCATGCCATAGCGTGAAACTCGACCATAGGTTGGTTTTAAACCAGTAATACCACAAAATGATGCGGGCTGGCGAATTGAACCACCAGTATCAGTACCTGTTGCTGCAGCTGCAAATTGTGCAGCGACTACAGCAGCGGAACCACCGGATGAACCTCCAGGGACAGAGTCTAATGACCAGGGATTTTTAACCGGGCCATACCATGAGGTTTCATTTGAGGAACCCATGGCAAACTCATCCATATTGGTTTTGCCTAACATGACGGCACCGGACTGATTAAATTTTTCAATCGTGGTGGCATTATAGGGTGAAATAAAGGGATCCAACATCTTTGAACCACAAGAAGTTTTTACGTCCTTGGTACAGAAAATATCTTTCTGGGCTAATGGGATGCCATTTAAAAGTGAGGCATTGCCAGCAGCACGTTGTTCATCTGCATATCTTGCCTGTTGTAGAGCTAAATCAGGTGTAAGAGTAATAAAACTATTTAATTGTTTATCCAGTGAATTAATTCTATCGATATAATGTTGGGTTAATTCAACACTGGAGAAATCACCGGCATTTAATCCAGTAGTGAGTTCGGCAATGGTTTTGTTATGCATAATCTTTATCCGGCAAAAAATATTTTAATAATTTATTCGACAACTCGTGGTACCAGGAATAAGTCATCTTCCACTTCAGGTGAGTGAGACATAAGATTATCCCGATCATTCACTTCAGTGACTTCATCTACTCGTAAACGTTGCACACTATCAAGAGGATGGGACATTGGTTTGACATTATCGGTATCCACTGAATCCAATTGTTCAACCAAATCTAATATATTTGATAAATTGGTGGCATATTCTGGAATATCCTGGTCATTTATCCCTAATCGTGCCAAAAAGGCAATTTTCTCAACATCACTTTTATCCAACTTGGACATCAGTAACTCCCATATTTGTTCAATTTTTACTAGCCAGAGTTTATGAAAAACAGGCTAGAAATTCGTTTAAGGTGCATAAGTTACCATAAATTTGCAAAATATAGCAGTAATTAAGCAATGAAAATTGGACATTTTTTCATATTATTCATAAAATGCGGGGTTATATGTCAAAATACTTCACTGACACTGGGTAGCTTCGACATTTATACTATCAATACAGTTAATTTAACCCGGCAGAAGCTACCTAAACCTGCCTAAAATAAGGGAAACCCGCCAATTATGTTCGGATTCGGCCGTTTACGAGGTATTTTTTCTAATGATCTCTCTATTGATCTGGGAACAGCGAATACTCTAATTTATATTCCAAGACAAGGGATTGTACTTAATGAGCCTTCAGTGGTTGCTATTCGTCAGGAATATTCAACTAATGAAAAAATAGTTTCAGCAGTTGGTGAAGAAGCCAAACTGATGTTAGGCCGAACTCCAGGAAATATTGAGGCTATTCGACCTTTAAAAGATGGGGTGATTGCGAATTTCACTGTAACAGAAAAAATGCTGCAGCATTTTATCCATAAAGTACATGAAAATCGTTTTTTAAAACCCAGTCCTCGAGTTTTAGTCTGTGTTCCATGTGGATCAACACAGGTAGAACGTAGAGCAATTAAAGAATCAGCTCTAGGTGCAGGTGCCCGTGAGGTATATTTGATTGAAGAGCCAATGGCAGCTGCAATTGGTGCAGGTATGCCGGTGAGTGAAGCCAATGGTTCTATGGTGGTAGATATTGGTGGTGGTACTACGGAAGTGGGTATTTTATCACTCAGTGGTATTGTTTATTCTGAATCTATTCGCATCGGTGGTGATCGCTTTGATGAAGCCATTATTGCCTATGTACGCCGTAATTATGGTAGTTTAATTGGTGAAGCAACAGCAGAGAGAATTAAAAAAGAAATTGGTTCAGCTTATCCGGGTAATGAATTATTAGAAATTGAAGTGCGCGGGCGTAATCTGGCTGAAGGTATACCACGAAGCTTTGCTCTAAATAGTAATGAAATCCTTGAAGCTATTCAGGAGCCTCTATCTGGTATTGTCGGAGCAGTAAAAATTGCTCTGGAACAAACGCCTCCTGAATTAGGTGCTGATATTGCAGAAAAAGGTATGGTATTAACTGGTGGTGGTGCCTTATTAAGAGATTTGGATCGCCTTTTATCGGAAGAAACCGGCTTGCCAGTGATGATAGCAGAAGATCCTTTAACCTGTGTTGCCCGTGGCGGTGGTATGGCTCTGGAAATGATAGATACTCTGGGTACAGATTTATTTAGCCTTGAATAAAGGTTAGTTCGTTTAAATTCCCCGATACTTCTAAGTAACTTAAATTTATCTACCATCAATTTATAGAAATTTAATGTTGCTATAAATGATGGTAGCCAAATTCAAGTTTGGCTGAAGGCTCTTACAGAGCAGGATAATAAAATTAAACATTTATTTGATGAGGATTCCTCCTATCTGGCTCGGTTGATCTTTGTAATGGTTTTTTCCATTATTATGCTGATAACCGATCAACGAACTAGTATGCTTAATGGTTTTAGGGGTGTTTTCTCTCTGTTTATTTATCCTATGCAAACTATAGCAGCAATTCCTGCTGATATGGGTAGTTGGTTTAATAATCAATTTGATTCTCATCAGGTCTTATTAGATGAAAAAGAAGATTATCGTAGTGAAAATCTTCTGTTAAAAGCACAACTGCAAAAATTTACCTCACTTCAGGCAGAAAATATTCGCCTGCGTTCACTATTAAAATCTTCTAGAAAATTACAAGATCAAATGCTGATTGCAGAAATTATTCGAGTCGATCTAGATCCCTATAAGCGTCAGATCATCATAAATAAAGGCCAATTTAGTAGTATATACTCAGGCCAGCCAATATTAGATGCCTATGGTATTATGGGACAAATTATTCATCCAGGATTAGCTTCAAGTACGGCTATCTTAATCACAGATCCTTCTCATGCGATTCCAGTACAGAATAATCGTAACGGTATCAGAACTATTTTGTACGGTACTGGTTCAGCTAACTTTCTGGAAATTCAAAATTTACCCAATAATACTGATGTTAAAGTTGGTGATTTATTAATATCTTCTGGTTTAGGCGGACGTTTTCCGGAAGGTTATCCGGTTGCCATAGTGACAGAGATAAAGCGTGATCCCGGACAACCCTTTGCAAAAATTATTGCACAGGCATCGGCACATCTGGAACAAAGCCGCGAAGTATTGTTAGTCATGCAGGGAGAAGAAACAACACCAGACACTAAGGCTGTTCAACTCAATCAACTAGAGCAGGCTAAAGATGAGCCATAAGCCTGCATATCATGGTGGTATTGTTATTTTAGTGAGCTTCATTGTTGCTTTTATTCTGACGATGATCCCCGTGTCGGATAATTTAGAAATTTATCGACCACATTGGCTTATCTTATTACTCATATACTGGTGTATTGCTGTACCTCATCGGGTTGGTGTTTTTAGTGGTTGGCTGGTAGGATTTTTTTTAGATATTCATACGGATAGTTTATTGGGTTTACACGCACTAACCTTTGCGATTGTGGCTTATCTAGCCTATAAGCTGCATGCCCGTATTCGCCTTTATCCTTTATTTCAGCAGTCACTGATTATTTTATTATTAGTGACATTATCACAGATAATTCTTTTATGGCTCAATGGCATTACTGGTAATGTCAGAGGTGACTGGTCATATTGGGTTTCATCTCTTATTAGTATGTTGTGCTGGCCATGGATATTCTTTCTCATGCGTAATATTCGCCGTGTTTATGGTGTTAACTAAATGCATGAAAGACATCGTATTACGGATCATTTTACCGAACTGAGAATCTTTTATAATCGCAGTATTATCGCTATATTATTGGCATTTGTTTTATTTTCTCTATTAGCTTACCGTCTGTTCTATTTGCAAATCACTAATCATGAACATTTTACGACTTTATCACAAAATAACCGCGTATCAGTACAGGCCATTCCTCCAACACGGGGGATAATTTATGATCGTAATGGCATTATACTAGCTGAAAATCTACCTTCTTATACCCTTCAGGTCACACCAGAACAAACTACAGATATTGATCAACTAATTATACAAATTTCAGAGTTGGTTGAGATTCGTGATATTGATATTAAAAAATTTAAAAAAGAAGTTAGACGTAAACGGCGTTTTGAAGGTATCCCACTTAAATTCCGCTTGAATGATAAAGAGGTGGCCATAATTTCAGTTAATCTGCATAAGCTTCCGGGGGTTAAGATTCAAGCTGAATTGAGTCGTTTTTATCCATTTGGAACTGAAACATCACATGTTGTGGGCTATGTCGGGCGTATTAATGAAAAAGAATTAAAAACTTTATCCTCAACCAATTATAGTGGTTCAACTCATACCGGTAAATTAGGAATAGAACGATCCTATGAAGAACAACTGCATGGCACTGTAGGTTTCCAAAAAGTTGAAACCAATGTTAAGAGTAGAGTATTAAGAGTGCTGGAAAGAGAAAATCCTATTCCAGGTAATGATATTACCTTAAACTTAGACATTGAATTACAAAAATTATCTACTGAAGCATTTGCCGGTAAACGTGGTGCCTTAGTCGCTATAGATCCTAATACCGGACATATTCTCTCCATGTTGAGTATGCCAAATTATAATGCCAATTTGTTTGTCAATGGTATTGATGTAAAGACTTATAAAGCATTAAATACTTCATGGGAACGTCCTTTATTTAATCGTACCGTGCTTGGCAATTATCCACCAGGCTCTACAATTAAGCCTTTTATGGCATTGGCAGGCCTTGAGTTAAATGTGATTGATCAGGATCATCAGATTTATTGTCCTGGCTTTTATCGTCTCAAAGGTAAGGCGCATAAATATCGAGACTGGAAAAAATGGGGACATGGAAAAACAAACATCAATAAATCGATTGTACAATCCTGTGATGTCTTTTACTATGATCTGGCCTTTCAGTTAGGCATTGATAGAATGCATGACTTTATGACTTTATTCGGTTTTGGAGAAAAATCAGGTATTGATATTTTGGGAGAGAGAAGAGGTTTAATGCCTTCTAAAAAATGGAAGAAAGAAGCTCGCAACCAGGTTTGGTATCCGGGTGAAACAGTGATTGCAGGTATTGGACAGGGTTATGTATTAGTAACACCTCTCCAATTAGCTTTAGCCACTGCAACATTGGCCAATGGCGGAATACACTATCAACCGCAACTGGTAAAATCAATTAAAACCTCTGCCACAGAAACTATACAGATTAAGCCTAAAATTCAAAGGAAAGTTGCCATTAATCAAAACTCCAACTGGCAGCATGTTTATCAGGCCATGACAGATGTAATTCATAGTGCACGCGGCACAGCAAGGCGCTTAAACAAGCCTGAATTAAGATATCAGATTGCTGGTAAAACAGGTACGGCCCAGGTATTTACTGTAGCACAGGATGCAAAATATAATGAAGATGAACTTGATGAACGTTTAAAAGATCATGCTTTATTTATGGCCTTTGCACCAGTGAAGCATCCAAGAATTGCTATTGCTATTGTGGTTGAAAATGGTGGTCATGGCGGTGCAGTAGCAGCACCTATTGCAGGTCAAGTTATAGAGTCGTATTTAAGTCAGTTCAGTGATGAAGAACTCAACTCATCTCCAATCAAGAAACCTAAAGTGATAAAAACTAATACTGAAAAAGAGACTGCTATAAAAGCTATAGAGCATGTTCCAGAAATAAGAAAAACATTACAAATAAAACATAGGGAGCATGAACATGGCTAGTCGTGCTGCACAACAAGGCTTCTTTTTTCGTCTTCATATCGATTTCTCCTTATTAATGGGACTTATCATTCTGATTATTTTGGGGCAGGTGATTCTCTATAGTGCCAGTGGTGAAAATATGGCATTGATGCAGCGTCAGGGGATTCGTCTGGGTATAGCCTTTGTTGTCATGATTACTCTGGCACAAATTTCTCCGGATAGTATACGTCGCTGGTCTCCCATTATTTTTCTGGCAGGGCTTATTATGCTGATTGCAGTATTATTGGTGGGAACCAAAGCACTAGGTGCACAACGCTGGTTAAACCTGGGCTTATTTCGTTTTCAACCGTCTGAAATGATGAAGTTAGCAGTACCTATGATGTTAGCCTGGTTTCTAGCCAGGGAGATGATTCCCCCGAATAAAAAACGTTTACTAGTAGCAGTTATTATCTTAATGATACCGGTTTTATTGATAGCAAAACAACCGGATTTAGGTACTTCTTTACTGGTGACCAGTGCAGGTTTATTTGTAATTTTTATGTCTGGTGTTTCCTGGAAACTAATATTAGCTTTTATTATTGCTGGTGCAACTTTTACCATACCGATGTGGTTCTTCTTAATGCGGGATTATCAGCGACAGAGGGTTTTGACAATGTTTAATCCTGAATCTGATCCTTTGGGCAGTGGTTATCATATTATCCAGTCAAAAATTGCCATTGGTTCAGGAGGTAGTTTTGGAAAAGGCTGGCTCAATGGTACACAATCACATTTAGAGTTTTTACCTGAACGTCATACAGACTTTATTTTTTCAGTATTTGCCGAAGAGTTTGGCTTTAGTGGAATTCTTGTTTTACTGGCTATTTATCTGTTTATTGTATTACGCGGTATCTATATAACCACTCAGGCTCATGGTACTTTTTCGCGTTTATTAGGGGCGAGTATCGTGCTGACTTTTTTAGTGTATATTTTTGTCAATATTGGTATGGTGAGCGGTATTTTACCTGTTGTCGGTGTTCCCCTGCCTCTGGTGAGTTATGGTGGAACATCCATTGTGACAATTATGGCTGGTTTTGGAATTTTAATGTCCATTCATACACATAGAAAAATGTTAGCACACTAAGCTTATTTAAGATCCTCCAGCCAAACGTAAAGTAATTTATATATTAATAGTAAAGGAACTATCAATGTTAATTAGAAAATCAAAAAATATTCTGGGACTTATTATCTTAGTTTTATCATTATGTTCATTTAGTCATGCATTTGCTGCAGAGCAGGTCGTTGATATACCAGACGTACAGAAATTTATTAATGAAATGGTTAGTGAGCAAGGGTTTAAACAGGATGAATTAGAAAGTTTATTCAAACAGGTTAAAATAAAACAGAAAATTATTGATGCCATGAGCAGGCCGGCAGAAAAAAGTAAAGCCTGGTATGAATATAGAAAAATCTTCCTTACCGATAAGCGCATTAAACAGGGCGTGAAATTCTGGCAGGAAAATAGTAATGTGCTTAAATATGCTCAGGAAGTGTATGGTGTCCCGGCAGAAATTATTGTGGCAATCATAGGTGTTGAAACTTTTTATGGACGCCTGCAAGGTAGTTATCGGGTAATGGATGCCTTATCAACTCTGGCATTTAAATATCCCAAACGCAGCAAATTCTTCCGTGGGGAGTTAAAACATTTTCTGCTTATGAGCAAGGACCAGAACTTTGACCCTTTAAGTAAAAAAGGTTCTTATGCTGGTGCCATGGGGATGGGGCAATTTATTCCCAGTAGTTTCCAAAGTTATGCTATTGATTTTAATGGTGACGGAGAAAAAAATATCTGGACTAATAATGAGGATGCTATTGGCAGTGTGGCAAATTATTTTAAACGCCATGGCTGGAAGAAAGATCAGCCGGTTGCAGATCAGGTCAACTTGTCAAAATCTACAACGTTGACTAAAAAAGACAGTTGTCGTCGTAGCTGTAAACTCAAGATGAGTGTTGCTGACTTTAGACAAAAAGGCGTTGTCGGTGAGACTCAGGTCGATGATAAAACTGCAGCAATTTTATTGTGGTTAAAGCAAAAAAATAATAATGAATACTGGCTGGGCTATAAAAATTTCTATGTTATTTCTCGCTATAATCATAGTACACTTTATTCAATGGCTGTCTATCAATTAAGTCAGGAAATTAAAAATAGCCTATAACATTAAATTTTTTTAATGTTTGCTTAAGTCTGGTGTAATGTGATTTATAGTATTCTTTATATATTCATACTCAGCAATCTATGGAATGAGGGATTGCTTATTCTTCATTAGCTTATGTTTCATTAGCTTATGCTTCATTAATAGTGGGTAAGTAGGACATGAATAAAAAACGCCTGACTTCCAATTTCTTACTACCCGTCCTTAAGGTCATCCTTCTCAGTGGTCTTTTTATCTCAAAAAGTGCCATTGCCAGTCACAAAAATGATTTTTTATTATCAGAAGCCAATCAAAAAATTAATGTAGAACAAGGTAAAGAAACTTACCAGAGGTTGACTCAATGGGAAAATATGGTTTTCCATGATCTGGGTAAAACAATAGAAGAAAAATTAAAATTAGTAAATGATTTTTTCAACCAGATGCAATGGGCTGATGATAAAGATCTATGGAATAAAAAAGACTATTGGGCAACACCATTGGAAAGTCTAATCAGGAATTCCGGTGACTGTGAAGATTTTGCCATAGCAAAATATTTTACCCTACTGGCAATGGATGTTCCGGAACAGCAGTTAAAAATTACTTTTGTCAGAATAAATAATCAACTAGGTCATATGGTTCTATTTTACTATCCTGAAAACTCTACAGAACCGCTGATTTTAGATAATATGGAAGATAAGATTGTAAAGCAATCTGAGCGACCTGAATTAAACTATGTTTTTAGCTTTAATAATGATGGAATGTGGTTAAATAGCCATAAAACAGCTCAAGCAGATGAAAAAAATGTTATACAGCAATGGGCTCAAATGATAACAAAAATCAAACAAGAATAGATAAACTCAAAGTAATGTTCCTATGTTTCAAGAGAGTATGTGCTGCTGGAAGCAGTACATACACAAAATGATTAAATAATAATTTATGACTTTTCCATTGCTCGCTGTTCCAATGCCTGAACTCTGTCTTCGATAGGAGGGTGGGATGAAAATAATGCCATAAAGCCACCTTTATCATTTATACCAAAGGCAGCCATTTGTTCTGGCAATGCTGCGGGTTCTACTTGACCAAGTCTTTTCAGTGCATTAATCATATTCTGATGTCCGGCAAGATCAGCACCGCCTGTGTCTGCGATAAACTCTCGCTTTCTTGAAAAGTACATCACTATAGTTGATGCGAGTATCGATAAAACAACCTGTGCTATCATGGTTGTTACAAAATAGCCGATACCATGTCCCTGCTCATTTTTTAGAATCATTCGATCAACCACATGTCCAACAATGCGTGATAAAAATACCACAAAGGTATTCACCACACCTTGAATGAGTGCCAGAGTTACCATGTCTCCATTAGCTATATGGCTCATCTCATGTCCGACAACGGCTTCAATTTCGCCCTGTGTCATATTGTTTAATAAACCTTGAGAAACGGCCATTAGTGCATTATTTTTACTGGCACCGGTAGCAAATGCATTCATTGAAGAGTCTGGAAAAATTGCAACTTCAGGCATTTTTATACCAACAATTTGTGCTTGCTTTTCAACGGTACTGATTAACCATTTCTCAACATTGCTCACGGGGTTGTTTATTACCACCGCACCTGTCATACGTTTTGCCATCCACTTTGACATCAGCAGTGAAATAAATGAACCACCAAAACCAATGACTCCGGAAAGTATCACCAATGCCTGTATATTCAGGTCAGAGCCGTTAGCTGCTAAAATACTATCAACACCCAGTATCCGCAAAGTGATACTCAGCACGAACATAATAGCGATATTGGTCATAATAAATAATAGAATTCGTTTCATTAATTTACCTTTTTTATATTAAAAATTGAGTTATATATCAGTTCTGGGTCATTAATATTGTATTTTCCAGACAGCATAAGAGATCCCAAAAGCACCTAAAATAGTTATTATATGATATTCAAAATAAACAATAATACTGAACATCAGTGTATCTATAGATTGAAGGTTTTGTGGTGACTTATGTTCTACAAGCCCCATGATACCGCAAGTCAAGCTTATTACCGATAAAAATAATAGGCTTATTGGCTTTGTTAAGTGATAACTATCGCTTTTCTTTATGCTATTATAATTTAAGTTTTGCATAATAATCTCCTTACCCGGTACTATCCAAATTTAGCTTTGCCTATACAAGAGGTGTTAAATCATAAACAATTTTAATTTTTTATAAAAGTCGATTATATTTTATATATACATCGAATAAATCGAATAGAAGAAAATTAGATAGTGTTGATCCAGCATTTAATTAAAATCGTTATCATTTG
This sequence comes from Pseudomonadota bacterium, assembly GCA_015222495.1. Taxonomy (GTDB): domain Bacteria; phylum Pseudomonadota; class Gammaproteobacteria; order GRL18; family GRL18; genus GRL18. The sequence continues at coordinate 14,882 of JADFVK010000080.1, read as the reverse complement.
CTTAATTTTTGATCAACATTTTTTATTAATTGCTTGAGCTCTTTTATTTCATTTTGCAGATTTTTTATTTCATGCTGATGATCTGCCTCTTCAATTGACTCGGACTTATTATCCTCACCCTTAATTGTAAAAATGGCATCAACAATCAGGCCTATAAAAAGATTTACCATAATAAAAGTCACAATTAAAATGTATACCACAAAAAATATCCAGGCATAAGGATGTACTTCAATAATAGGTCGGGCTATTCCCATAGACCAGCTTTCTAAAGTCATAATCTGAAATAAGGTAAACATGGACTCACCTAAACTGCCAAACCACTGGGGGAATGTTTCGCTGAAGAGGTTCGTCGCTATGATAGCAAAAACATAATAGAATAATAATAATACCAGGGAAACAGAAGCCATGCCGGGAATGACACTCAAAATTGCTGATATAATCAATCTCATTTGAGGCACAATAGTCAGCAATCTAAATAAACGTAGCACTCTAAGAACTCGTAAGATAGATAAGCCATCATTGGCTGGTATCAACGAAATTGTTACTACGAAGAAATCAAAGAGGCTCCAGGGATCTTTGAAAAATCTGCTACGGTGAACATATATTCGCAGACTGATTTCAAGTGTAAATATAGCCACAATTATATTATCCATTGTCTGAATAAGTAGACCATATTTCTGCATCAAATCAGCTGATGTCGCCATCCCCAAAAGAATTCCATTGAGAATAATCAAAAAGGTAATAAAATACTGAAAATATTTTGCTGCGATGAATTGTTTTATTGTATTGCTCATAATATTTTAAATAATGGGTATTGATATGGGAGATGGGTATTGCTAAAACCAATGATAATTGTGCTAAATATGGGTGAACAACTCTTGGAAGGCTATAGTCTATCACAAAATTAGAAAAAGCAGCTGTAAAATCGTCATTAGTAACTTGTGCTTGTTGTTAAAGATTTTGTTGGCAAAAAAACATTCTATAATTAATATAATAACATTGGTGTGAGTAAGGATGATTGTCAGTCTCATCAAGCATTTATAAAAAAGTATGATCTTCAGGTGGTGTTATTAGCAGATACTTCGGGTGAACTTTGTGATGCCTATGGTGTCTGGCAGGAGAAAGAGAAAAACAGTATCAAAAAAATGGGCATTGTGCGTTCCATATTCATTATTGATAAGCATGGAAAACTAGTCGATGTTGAATATGCTGTTACTGCAGAGGGGCATGCACAAGAAGTTCTGGATAAAATTAAGCAAGTTTAAGCTTTAGGGAAAAATACAGATATTTAGCTATAAATGACAGTGATGATTATTCTTTAAAACGGAATTTCGGTAGACTGACATCAAACCAGATTGCTAATAGCCGTGCAATAAAAATACTGAAACCGGCTGTTATGGCTGCCGCAGTGACGTCCATCTGTAGATACAACAAACTGATAAATAAAAGCGAGCCTCCCCATGAAACTGTCGCATAAAGCGGGCTCTGAAATACAATGGGTTTTTCATTGCATAATAAATCACGGAAAATACCACCCATAGTTCCAGTCATTACTCCCATAAAGCTGGCAATAAACCAGGGTGCATCAGCCATCAATGAAGCCAGTGTTCCGGCTATAGCAAAGGTGGCCAAACCTGCTGCATCGGGAATTAAAAATAATCTCGGGGAAATAATAACTAAACGTGCAGTAATAAACATAACAAAGGCACTGATTATTGATGCAATAAAAAATACCTGATCGTCAATCCAAAAAACATTAACGTCCAAGAGCATATCACGTAGAGAGCCTCCACCCAGTCCTGTTGCTATGGCAATAATAATAACACCGAATAAATCAAGCTTCTGAAAACCAGCTTTTAAAACCCCTGAAGTTGAAGAAACAATAACGGCAATTAGGGTTATCCAGTAGAGGATGTTTAGCAGTGATGGGTCTGGATTCAAATTCATAGTGCAATGTTAACTTAGTTATAATAAATTTAGTAGTGTCATTTGCTTAAAAAATAATCCATATAAAACTTAACATGCATGGGGAGTGAAATGCTTTTTGGTGGTGAGGGCATAGGTGATGCATTCTTAACTGCTTGTTCAGAGGCTTTCTTTAAAAGACTTCTTTTACCATTGACTGAAAGATTTTTAATTTTTCCACCCTGCATTAGAGTAAAAGAAACCAGAATTTTTCCTTCTATATGACGTTTTCGGGCTACGCGAGGATAATTTTTATGAACGTCAATATGACGCATGAGCAGTGCATGATAAGAGACACGTGTTTGTTCAATCAGTAAGGCATCTGATTTTGAGACAACAGGTGATGGTTTTGCCAATTTCTGAGCTTTAGGCTTGCTAGTTTGTGTGACTGTTTTTTTCTTTTTTGCAGGCTTGGGTTTTTTCTTAAGTGGTTTTTTCTTCTTCACCGGCTTAGGCTTTTTCTTCTTTTTTAGCTTAGGCTTGGGTTTAACTTTTGGCTTAGGTTTCTCCTGAATAGGCTCGGGTGGAATGATTTCTTCTATTTTTTGAGGCTCAGGTTCAGGTTTTGTAATTTCAGGTTCAATAACTGCTACCGGTGGCGGTGCTAAAGTTGCAAATTTAACATGAGTAATAGTCTCCTGAATGATGATTGCAGGTGCTGCATTGAACTGCTGTTGCCTTATTATAAAAACACTGCAGACGGAGAGAGCTAATAATGATGATATAAACCAGATAAAATAATCATGGTCGAGTAATGAATGTGAGTTCAGTGGATGATTCATACTGAATACTATTGTGTAATGTCTGGCTTAGGCTGTTGAGTGCTAGAAGTTTCCTGAGTCGTAACAATATCGACACCCACTGCTCCTGCTTTTCGTGCGGCATCAAAGGCACTGATGGCAATTTCTAAATCAACTTGTTTATCACCACGAATTCTAACCACTTTTTCATCCTGATTTTTAAGTTTTTCCACTAAAATAACAACTAACTCTTCTTCAGTGACAATGTCACTGTCGATACTTAGTTCACCAGCTTCATTAATAATCACTTCAATCTGTTTTGGCTCATCCAGGGGATCACTACTTTCAGCCTCAGGCAGGTCAATATTAATCACTTCATCTTTAACAAAGTGTGAGGTCAGCATAAAAAATACCAATAATAGGAAAACAATATCAATTAATGGTGTCAGATTAGGGATATGACTGGTGCGGCGTCTTCCTTCAAATTGCATGAACAACACCATCACGGTGGTGAGTTGCTGCATTGGATTCATTAGCGGAATTTTCAATATGAGGCAGGTGTTCCAATAGTAAAGAAGCATAATGACGCATACTATGGGCACGCTTATCTGCAGCAGACTCCAATAAATGTAACAATAATAATACCGGAATTGCGACCGCAAGACCCACACCAGTGGTTAACATTGCTTCCCATATTCCACCTGCCAGTGCCTGAGCATCCACTTGTCCACCGGCTTGTTCAATAACCATAAAGGCTTTAATCATACCGATAATTGTTCCCAAAAGCCCTAAAAGTGGTGCTGTATTGCCAAGAAAGGATAGGGTACGAAAGCCTTTTTCCATTTGGTTTAATTCTAAGCTACCCAGACGAATGGCCACCCTATTGAGATCCTGTATGCCATCATTCCATGCATTAATAATGCCCTGTAGTAATCTTGCTTCAGGGCCTTTAATGGAGGTGATGATATTATCTGGCGAACCCTGACGAAAAGAATCCAGCAATAGGTTTTCAAAACCTTTACCGGGCTTACCCATAAAAGTAAAACGTATCATGCGTTCAAATAAAATAGTTAAGGCAATAAAGGCATAAGCTGCCAATATCCATACTATAATGCCACCCTTATCGAAAATATCCGTTACGATCATAAAGATTAAAACCCTATAGGAAAAAATAAGAGGAGTATTTTATAGGAAAAAAAATAAAATTACCTTGATTTTGAGCAGATTGTATTGCTCCAGATTTAGAATCTGCCAGAATAATTATTTTTATACTTGCATAAAATTAGTTGTAGTACATATAATTGTATATACATATACTTTTTTTGGAGAACTAATGCCATACTCTTTTAAGGACTCACTTGGATTTCAGGTTAATAAAACAGCTAATGTCATGCGTAGCCGCTTTAATTATTTTTTAAAATCCTATGGTCTGACTGCTGAACAATATGTGATTTTAAAAGCGATTAATGAAAATGCCAGGGTGACACCATCACAATTAGCAGAGATATTAGGTAAGGATAAAACTACTATTACCCGTATGATAGAAACACTGGTAAAAAATGACTTTGTGCAACGACACAGGAGTACTTCTGATCGGCGTAGTCATACTCTGGTTTATAGCCCAAAAGCCACGACTATAATGGCAGACATTATACCTATTACAGATGAAGTGATTGGGAAAATGAGAAAAAAGTTTACAGATCAAGACTTAGAGTGTTTTTTGTCTGTTTTATCACAACTACGTTCGATTGATTGTCTGGAGGATTTATAATGTTGAAGTTAGTGAGTATTTTAGGTTTAATTTTAATATTAAATCCACTATGGGCCAGTGAGGAACAGGCGTCTTTGGTAGAAACTGCCCCCATCAGTATTGGTTCACTGGCCTCTTATCAAACTTTTATAGGTACTCTATATTTTAGCGAAACCTCGATAGTGGCTTCTCAGGTAGCAGGATTAGTAATGAAAGTAGACTTTGAGACAACGGATCAGGTAAAAAAAGATCAGATTTTGGTTGAGCTTGATGATGAAATTTTGAACTCCAAAATAATGGCTATCAAAGCATCTATTAAAGAAATTCGTCTGCAATTAGAAAAAGTTAATAAAGATTTGCGGCGTTATAGCCAGCTATTGAAACAAAAAAATGTCTCCCAACAGCAGTATGATGAGTTTTATTATAATAAAACAAGCCTGGAGCAGAAACATATTGCTCTGCAGGCTCAATTGAGTACCTTAAACATTGAGCATCGTCAAAATACTATTCGTGCACCTTATAGTGGGGTTATTGCTAAAAAATATATTAGTCGAGGAGAATGGGTCGATCAAGGAGGTGAAATAGCAACTCTGATTAATACGGAAAATATTGATGTGTTATTTGATATTCCAGCCAGTTTTATCAAACAGCTTGATTATAAGCAAAAAATTGATATTCAGATTAATCAGAAAAAATATCAGGCTAGCATCAAAGGCTTGATTAAGCAGGGGGATGCCAAAACTCGCACTTTGCCTCTGAAAATTAAACTTGATACAGTGGATGATTCATTGTTTAGTGGTCTGGAAGCACAAATTAAGTTGCCTAGAAAGAATCATTCTAATAGCCTTCTAGTTCCCAGAGATGCGGTGATTAAGCGTTTTGGACAAGATGTCGTTTTTACTATCATAAATAATAAGGCCAAAATGATACCGGTTAAAGTAGAATTATATCAGGGGACTCAGGTGGCAGTGAAAGCTACAGAATTAAATGCTCAGATGCGGGTTATTATTAAAGGAAATGAACGAGTTTTCCCAGATCAGACCGTTGTAGAAAAAAGCAGAAATAAAGTGGACAAATAATTAATGAATATTATCCAGTTTTCACTACACAAACCAGTTTCTATCACCGTAGCAGTCATTATGTTACTGATGTTTGGTTTATTAGCATTACAGGGCTTGCCTCAGCAACTAACACCTAATGTGGTTGAAGCAAAAATTTCTATTACTACTGTCTGGCCTGGCGCCTCTCCTAGAGAAATTGAACAGGATATCATCAATGAACAGGAGCTGGTACTTAAAAATACCCCTGGGATTATTTCCTATGAGTCCAAATCCCAGGATAATATGGGTACTATTACTCTGACGTTTAAAATTGGGGCTGATATCAACAAAGGCCTGTTGGACGTGAGTAATAAGCTGACGGAAGTAGACAGTTATCCCGAAAATGTATTGAAACCAGTGATTAAAGCAACAGGAGAGAGTTCTTCTCCAGTGATATGGACGATGCTTAGAACTCTGGATGAAAATCCAACGGATATTGATACTTATAAAAACTATCTAAGAAATGAAGTTCGTGAACATTACGAACAGATTCCAGGTGTTGCTGAATTGTTTTTACTCAGTGGTACAGATCAGCAGATGCAAATCATTGTAGACTTTAAATCTCTGGCAAAATACGGGCTGAGTATTGATGATGTGATAGAAAAGGTTCAGCGTCACAATCATGATATTTCTGCTGGTTCTGTTGATATTGAACGACGCAATTATCGTATTCGTACTACAGCACAATTTCGTTCACCTGAGTCTATTCGAGATCTGGTAGTATTATCCCGTGAGGATAAAGAAGTTCGTATCAAAGACATTGCCATGGTTGCTTATGGCTATGCTGTTCCACGAGCTATCTCTATGGTCGATGCAGTGAAAGGTCTTATTATTGGAGTAAAACCCGAAAATGGTACAAACATTGTTGATCTCACCAATAATGTAGAAGCCATGGTCAATAAACTCAATGCCGGTCAGTTGAAAAAAGCGGGTTTACGTATTCAGTGGCTGCACGATAAACGTGACTATATACAAGGTGCCATTGATCTGGTTCAGCAAAATATATTATTGGGCGGTGTGCTGGCTATTATTGTTTTACTATTATTTCTACGTTCCCTGTCTGCTACCACGGTAGTCGCATTGGCCATTCCAATTTCCATTATTTCCACTTTTATTATTCTTAATTATATGCAGCGTTCTTTAAATACTATATCACTGGCTGGGATTTCTTTTTCAGTGGGTATGCTAGTGGATTCAGCAATTGTGGTATTAGAAAATATAGATCGTCACAAAAAAATGGGCAAGACCTATCTTGTGGCTGCTTATGATGGCAGCAATGAAGTCTGGGGTGCTTTAATCGCCTCTGCTCTGACCACTATTGCAGTATTTTTACCTATTATTTTTCTGCAAAATGAAGCAGGGCAATTATTTAAAGATATAGCTATAGCGGTAACGGCAGCTGTGAGTTTTTCATTATTTGTTTCCATCTCTGTCATTCCTATGTTATGGCATCAATTAATGCGTTTTCACCCACATGATAGTCATCAGCAAAAAAATAAAAAAAGCTTACTGGTTCGTTTTGGTGAGGCTATCAATCGGATGATTATGTCACTTCTGGATACTATCCTGAGGTCCGCATCCAAGCGTATTTTAACTGTGCTTATTTTATCCCTTGTTTCAATAGGCAGTATTTATAGTTTATTTCCAAAAATGGAATATTTGCCACAGGGTAATCGTAACCTGATTTTTAATATTTTAATTCCACCTCCAGGCTTATCCTATGCAGAAAAAAAATATATGGGTGAAACAATTTTTAAACAATTGAAGCCTCATATAGGTATAGAAAAAGATGGCTATCCAGCTATTGCGAGAGCTTTTTATGTGGCTGGAGGTGATTTTATTATTTTTGGTGTAATCAGTGCAGATGAGCGTCGCGCTGGTGCTCTAAAACCCTTACTACAACCGATTGCTAATGGTTTTCCAGGTATTTTTGGTATCACTAAACAGGCAGGTGTTTTTGAGCAGGGGCTTGGTAAGGGACGCACTATTGATGTGGATATAAGTGGCGAAAATATTGAAAAACTTGTCACTGTGGGTAGTAAATTGTTTGGCATATTGTCTAAGGAAATTCAAGATGTTCAAATCAGACCAGTGCCTTCTATTGAATTACTATTTCCAGAGATTCGCTTTATTCCTGATGATGCTGTTTTAAAGCGCTTGGGTATGGATGCTTATTCTTTGGGTATTATTGCTGATGTCTTAATGCAAGGTCGAAAAATAAGTGAATACAAAGTTGATGGAGTGAATAAAATTGATCTGATTCTCAAATCACAGGATAGTGATGCCCAAACCCCTGAAGCAATTTACCATTCTCTGGTGGCGACTCCGGGTGGTAAGCTGATTAGTTTTGATAATCTAGCTGATCTACAGCGCAGTAACGGTATCAGTGAAATAAGACATCTGCAAGGCAAACGTACCATTACGTTGGAAGTAACACCACCAAAACATTTTACGATCCAAGAAGGTATAGAGTTATTACAAAATAAGTTGATACCAGAGCTCACAGAGCAAGGTTTGTTAGAAGGAGTGGATATTGCTCTGAGTGGCACTTCTGATAAATTAGTTGAAACTATTGAATCGATGAAAATTAACTTACTTCTGGCTGTGATTATCACTTACTTATTAATGGCGGCCTTATTCGGCAATTTTATATATCCTTTGATTATCCTTTTTACCCTGCCTTTGGCGGCAGCTGGAGGCTTTATTGGTCTGGCTATGACAAATCAATTTCTCTCCTACCAGCCATTAGATGTATTAACGATGCTGGGTTTCGTTATTCTGGTGGGTATTGTGGTCAATAATGCTATTTTGATCGTACATCAAACCTTAAATCTGATTCGTCATGAAAATATGGAATCACGTCAGGCCATTTATGAAGCAACACAGAGTCGCCTGCGTCCCATTTTTATGAGTTCTTTAACTTCATTATTCGGGATGTTGCCATTAATTTTAGTACCAGGTCCGGGGTCAGAATTTTATCGTGGTTTAGGCAGTGTTATTACCGGAGGTCTTGCTTTTTCTACTATATTTACTCTATTTGTTATCCCATCCTTATTGATGTTTGTCATTGGTATTGAAAAAAGAAGAGAGATTTTCTAATCAGATTCCACTCCAGAATTTTCGAGATTTTTGATCTTCTCACTATCTTCTTTTATTTTCACCTGAATTTGTTTTTTTTCTTCTGTTGATGCTTCTTTAAGTTCTTCTTCGTATTGCTGAATATTGTTCAGCAACAACAATTTCTCATTTTCAATTTTCTCTGCTTTCTCGGCCTTATCAAATACAATTTCTTCAACAATTGAAATACTTTCAGAAGATTTCTGTTTTGCCTTGGCAGGTATGATTTTTTTATCTTCTAGTATAGGACGCTGATTCATAAATGTTGGAGACACAATTTCTACTCTATTTTCATGCAAAGTATCTAAAACGTAACGACAAAGATTTGAACGAGCAGTTAGTAGACTCTTAACATCCTCTAACATACCACTTACTTTGTATGTAATGGAGTAGTCCCCTAGTTCAAGGATTTGAACAAAGGGTTCTTTAAGCCCACATTTTATAGCAGCATCTAATAACATAGAATCAATCATTGAATGATGAATATCATATCCCAAAGATAGGGTTGTAGAAACAATTGTTCCTGAACTATGAGTGACATAAACAGGATTTTTAATCATAAATGTATTGGGAATAGCTAACAATTCACGATTCTCAGTTTGAATTTCTGTATCAAATAATCCACGCTCTACAACTCGTCCAAAATTTTCATTTATCTTGATGAAGTCTCCAGCACGAAATGGTTTGGTCACTCGTAGCATCAGTCCAGCCATAAGATTTGCAAATATTGTGTTTGATGAAAAAGCAAAGACACCAGAAATGATTAGGCCAATAATAACAATAATTTGATTTCGAGAATTTTCACTAACAGGTAGCGCTAAAGCAATTGCCAATATGCCAGCAAAAGTTAAGCCTAACATGATAAGTTGGCGGGGAAACATACGTTCATTTCCAAGCTCAGGGTGTTTTACTATAAGTAGTTGATTAGCACCCCAAAGCATGAGAACTACAATAATAGAAGTACTAACTATAGGAAGAAAAGGGATGATATATAGAAAAACAGTATTAAAATTTGACATGTTTCCACACTTTTTTATATTTAGTTTAGCAACTATGATTAAGCGACCTTATGCTCATACAAATGAACATCCCTTTGAGGATATGGAATACCAATACCTGCATCATCCATACGTAATTTGACTGTCTCATTGGTATCAAAATTAACACACCAATAATCCTCACTTTTCACCCAGACACGAACAAAAAAATTGACACTATTATCAGCCAGTTCTCCTACTGCAATTAGGTGAGCGGGACTTTTTAAGATACGCTCATCCTTAGCAACAATATCTTCGAGTATATTACGCACTTCTTTCAGATCGGCATCATATGAAACACCGACTGTCATATCCACACGACGGGTTGCCTGTGTCGAATAATTTGTGATGTTATCACCTCCTAACTTAGCATTGGGAACGATGATAGTTTTATTATCACCTGTTGTCAGGGTGGTAGTGAAAATTTGGATATCATTCACCTTACCTGTGACACCAGCCGCCTCAATAAAATCACCTACTTTGAATGGACGGAAAATAATCAGCAGGAATCCAGCAGCAAAATTTGCCAGTGATCCTTGCAAGGCCAGACCAATGGCTAAACCTGCGGCACCCAAAATAGCAATAAAAGATGTTGTCTGGATTCCCACTTGCCCTAGTGTTGCCATTATTACAAATGCCATCATAGCCATATATGAAATACTGCTTGTAAAGCCTACAATTAGAGGATCGGCATTACCCTTGCTCATTACTCGATTAACAAGTCGCTTGATCCATTTTGCAACCATTTTACCAATGATAAATATGGCTATGGCTGCTAGTATTTTGGGGCCATAGATCATTAACAGCTCTATACCTGAATCCATCAATTGAGAGGATTTTTCCAAATCCATTAGATTGCCAACCTGTTCAACGACGTCAATTGGTTGAGTAGCTATTTCTTTTACACTTTCTTCGGCCATTAAATTTCTCTCTAAATTAATAATAATTTTAGTTTATGTAGAATTTTAGTAATAAGTATTAATTACATGCACAGAAATCAGAGCTGGAGCAGGCATTTTTTATAGTTTTTAGCAGATACGTATCCACTGAAGAAGATCAGGCTTATTAATAGATTTAATAGAGCAGTGTGAAGGATTGTTTTTAATAACATAATATTTATTTCCTTTTAAAGTACTTGTTAAATAAGGTTAAGTTGTATTTATATGGCCTAATTTTAATTTAGGCTTAAAATAAAAATTTTTGAATTGGAATTAAGTTGTTTTTAATTATCTAAAATGAACCTTGTTCAAACAGCAGTTTAAAAACATATCACACCTATCAACACAATGGAAAGTTTATTCAAAATATTTATTATCAGTATTAAACATGAATGAAAACCATTTAAGATCGAAAAACTTAACACCTTCTAGATTTCTCTTATGATAAATACATATTTTTCTGCCAGATTATAAACCCGTATATTTCTGATGAAGTTATTTAATACCTAATTTTAAGCTGTATTTTTAGTTTAAATACAAAGCTGTAAAATGTCTTTAAATATCTCTGGGTGAGAAATAAAGGGGCTATGGCCGGCATCTGGAATGTTATGTAATGTGATATTTTTTTGCTTTGCCATTTTTTTTTGTCCCTGATAATGAACCAGTGTATCTCGTTCACCACAGATTAAATGAATAGGAATGGCTGTTATTTGACTCAGTTGTTTTCGCTTGTCTTCTTTTAGCAACATCTTGAGTCCATATTGCAAAGCTTCAGGATCAGCTTCACCGCGTTTCAATAAGTGTGTATACAGATATTTTATATCTTGACGTGATGTGCTGCTTCCCATGGCTTGAATAGCTAAAAAACGTTTTAGAGTTGCCTGGTGATCCTTAAGTAAACTTTGATAAAAATCTTCAAAAAGTGATGCCGGTACAGCATCTTTCCAATTGTCATCCTGTATAAAACGAGGTGTAGAACTGACTAAAATTAATTGTGATATATTTATCTCCAACATGGCAGCCAATTCTATAGCGATTAAACCACTCATTGACCAGGCAATAATAATATTTTGCTTGTTTTCTAATAAGGGGAGGAGACTTTGTGCTAATGATTGTGAATTATAAATACCGTTTAATTGTTCCAGTGAATAGGATGTATTTTCGCCATAACCCGGGAGATCAACAGCTCGAATTAAATAATCAGGATAATAAGATTCTAAAGATTGGGCTATGTCTGTCCAGACACCACTATTCATTCCCCAACCGTGAATCAATAAAATTTGTTTATTAGAATCTGTCTTTCCCCATGCCTGTGTTGATAAGTAAGTATTCACTATTATCTATCTTGCCATAGTGACTTGGTATCATCCAAAGCTGATAATAATTTTACAATATCTTTTTCGCTATGTTCAGCTGAAAATGTAATGCGTAATCGAGCGGTGTTTTTAGGCACCGTAGGAGGGCGAATAGCCGTTACCAGAATACCTTTTTCCTCTAATGCCTGACTGATTTTCAGAGCTGTTTCATTGCTCCCCACCATGATGGGTTGTATGGGGGTTGTTGAGTTCATTAGATTTAAGCCTAATTGTTCAGCACCATAGCGAAACTGCACAATGTGTTGTTTTAATTTTTCTCGCCGCCAGCTTTCTTCTCTGGATATCTTGATACTCATCACTAATGCATGAGCTAAGGCAGGGGGCATGGCGGTAGTATAAATATAAGGACGGGCTTTTTGAATCAGTGTTTCAATTAAGGCATCACTGCCTGCAACAAAAGCTCCGAATACGCCCATTGCCTTACCTAAAGTGGCCATATAAACGGGTAGGGCTTTTTGATCTAATGCATATTCTTCAGCAACACCTGCACCATTTTTACCTAATACACCAAAACCATGAGCATCATCAAGCATTAACCAGGCATTCGTTTGCTGGCAGAGTGAAGCCAGTTGAGATACTTTGGCAATATCACCATCCATACTGAAAACTGCATCACTCATAACTAAATTTCTATTAGATGAAGTGCTGTTTTTCTCAAGCAGCGTGCTGAGACTTTCAATCTGATTATGTGGATAACGTTTGAGCTGGCTAGCGGATAAGGTGTTTGATAATAGTGCGGCGTCGATGAGTGAGGCGTGATTGAGTTTATCCTGATAAATAACATCAGCCTTGCCCATTAAAGCATTAGCAATACCCAGGTTGGCCATATAACCTGTAGAAAAGAGTAGAGCCCGATCGCGTCCGGTATACTCTGCAAGTGTTTCTTCCAGTTCATGATGGGCACGACTATGGCCGCTGACCAGATGGGCTGCACCACTGCCGACACCATATTTATTGACCCCCTGTTTTAGTTGTTCAGCAATGGCTGGGTGATGAGCCAGTCCCAGATAATCATTACTGCAAAAACTCAGTAGGTTCTTCTTTTTGGTTTTTATATAAACACTGCTGTTACTCGATGATGAGGGAGCATCAATTATTTTTCTACATCGATAGAGTGAATTTTTTTGCTGCTTAATTAACTCTTGCTGTAGTATTTCATCCATACTTAAATTGATTGTGCCATATTGGCTGATGGTTCCTGCTTAGATAGTATGACATCTGTATGATGACTTTTAGTGGATGGCTTTTTTTCCAGATTTGTATTAATGCCTAATTTTTCAAATAGCTGCTGATCTCTGCCGGTTTTACTATTATCTGTAGTCAGTAAGCGCTCACCATAAAAGACAGAATTAGCACCGGAAAAAAAGCACATAGCCTGCATTTCATCAGACATTTCTTCACGTCCTGCCGAAAGTCTCACCACAGATAAGGGCATCATAATTCTTGCCACAGCAACTGTGCGTACAAACTCTAGAGGATCAATACTATCCTGACCAAATAAAGGCGTACCTTCAACCTGAACCAGCATATTAATCGGTACACTATCTGGATGTTTTGTCATATTGGCTAATTGAATTAATAAGCTGCAGCGATCTTTGCGTTCTTCACCCATACCTAAAATACCACCACTACAAACGTGAATCCCTGCATCCTGAACAGTATTAAGGGTATCGATGCGATCCTGAAAAGTTCGGGTTGTAATGACATTGCCGTAAAATTCAGGGGAAGTATCCAGATTATGGTTATAATAATCCAGGCCCACTTCTTTTAATTGTTTGACTTGCTCCGTGTCCAGCATACCCAGAGTGACACAGCTTTCCATATCCAATGATTTAACGGCCTTAATCATTTCTAATACTTTAGGAAAGTCACGTTTATTGGGTCTTGACCAGGCAGCACCCATACAAAAACGATCAGCTCCCTCTGACTTGGCTTGTTTAGCTGCACTAATGACATCCTCTAAAGCTAACAGGCTTTCCGGCTCTAACTCTGTATTATGATGAGCGCTTTGTGAACAATAACCACAATCTTCTGAACATTTTCCTGTTTTAATACTTAATAAGGTACTGATTTGAATAGCATTGGGATCAAAATTTGTGCGGTGGATAGTATGAGCCTGGAATAATAGATCATTTAATGGTAGATCAAATAAGGCCTGAACCTCTGCATTTTCCCAGTTGTGTCGTAGTTTAGTTATTTCTGCAGAGCTCATATTTTTTTCCGTTTTATTATTTATGAAGATTTGATTATATCATATACTATAAAGCCTGTTTAAGGACAAATTTGCTTTTGGAGTTAGTGCGTGTTTAATTTATTAAATAAAATAATACCCAGGCACTGTCTTTTTTGTTTGCAGAAAATTTTAGATAATAAGGATATTTGTGAGGCATGTTTTGATGCTATTGCTGTTAACAAAAGTTGTTGTCAACGTTGTGCATCACCCATAGAGCAACTAGATGTGCGGCATAACTTACTTTGTGGTCATTGTTTAAGTCACCAGCATGATTTTGATCAGGTGATTAGTCCCTTTTTGTATTCTAAAGAAATTCGTTATCTTATCACCAGCTTAAAGTATCAGAAAAAAATTCATTTTGCTAAAGTTCTGGCAGAACTGTTTATCCAGCAAGTAAACAATAATAGCAGTTTTAAGTTGCCCCAGGCTATTATTCCTATGCCGATGCATGTAAAACGTCTACGAGACAGAGGCTTTAACCAGGCATTGGAGTTGAGTCGTTATTTCTCATCCTATTATGCATTACCTCTGGATTATAAAAGTATCACCCGTTCCCGTTATACTGATTTACAGGCGGGTTTAGCGGCATCAGAAAGACAAAAAAATGTAGCCAATGCTTTTAGTTT
>JADFVK010000079.1 GCA_015222495.1 Pseudomonadota bacterium | reverse complement strand
CTATTTCAGGGGACGCTCAAGGCCATCCATGGCACGCTATGTAAAAACATCCATGTTTTTACAATCCCCTGAAATAGAACACCCTACTCCAAATCACTCTTACGTCATATTCCCTCATTGGGAGCGTTAAAGAGCCAGAACTAAAGCCAGAGCAAAGAAAGGCCGAAGTAGTACTCTATATCCCCACTCCCACTTCTCTGTGCAATCGTTTTCCACAGTATTTATCCAAACGCATACCCCCTATTTTGATCTTTGTCCCTTAAGTTTGTAACAAATACTAACGTACAAAAAACTTGCTGATATAAATTAAGAAAATGATTTAAGAGAATAATTAACTGACTGAGTAAATATTTTGTTCATAAATAATAATCCACACCCGACAATTAAAAATAGAGCGATAACAATAACAAACAACCATAACCAGGGATGAAAGGTATAGCTGAGATTAAACACTGACTGATACAAAACAGCACTCGCAACTTCTGCAATCAATAAGCCCAAACCGGCACTGAACAATGCAATAATACTCAATTCGATCAATAAACTGTAACGCAGGCTCTTAGCACTAGCACCCAAGGTACGAATAATAGCATTCTCCAGCATACGACTTTCTAATGTCGATGTTAAAGAGGAAATTAATACTAATAAGCCCGCCAGTAATATAAATATAAAAACAAAGTTAATGGCGATGGCTATTTTTTCAATAATATACTGCACTTCTTTTAATATTTGATCAACTTCAATAATTGTAATACCGGGAAACTCTGCAATCAGTTGATTAAGTAGTAATTTATCTTCTTCCTGTAAATGAAAGCTGGAAATATAACTTAGAGGAAAGCTTTCTAAAACATCAGGGGGAAATATCACATAAAAGTTAGGCTTAAATGAGTCCCATTTGACTGCACGTAAATTACTAACAACACCCTGAACAGATTGTGAGCCGATTTGAAAACCTAATTTATCACCTATTTTAATATCCAGTGCTTTGGCCAGAGAGCTTTCTAAGGATATTGCTGGTAATGAGTTTCCTGTTTTTGAAGTAACATAATTAGCATTCCACCACTGCCCTGCCACCAAATGGTTATAATCCTGCATGGTCTCTGCAAAGCTTAAGTTGAGTTCTCTATTAAGTGCATTATGATTTTGTTTTTCTGCTGATAAAGAATCTTTAATGGGGCGATCATTTAAAAAACTCAGCCTACCTCTCACCATCGGGAATAGTTCACTTGAATAGATATTATTTTCTTTTAGTTTTTGTCTGAATAATTCTGTTTCATAGGACTGCAGATTAATAACAAAATGATTAGGCGTATTGGCAGGCAATTGCTGTTGCCACTGCTGCAATAATTCCGTGCGACTTAAATAGATAATTAAAACCAGTGCAAAAATCAGACTAAAGGTGGTTATTTGTATAAGAGCCATACTTTGATGCTGGCGTAGATTAATCATACTTAATCGGGAAAACAATTGAAATTTTTGATTAAAAGCCAGTACGGCTTTTATCAATAAATAAGCACACAACAATAACACTATTATAGAGACAAAAATTAAAGCATAAAAAATTAAACTTAATTGCACATCCTGAGTATATAACCAGGACAAAAAGAATAAGCCGGAAAAACTAATGCTATACAAAAAATAGTGATTAACTGGTGTCGTGATAATATCCTTACGCAGAATAGACATAGGTGATAGTTTTTTTAGTTGAAATAAATTGGCCAGTGAAAGAGTCACAATTAATAAAAGACCACTACCCAGCCCCATCCATACTGGCAAAAAACTTAATTCCGGAAGTGGTTTTGGAATAAGATCAGACAACAATTGTAAGACTAATAAATGAATTAAATAGCCAAGAATAATACCGCTGATACTGGCAAAAAGTCCCAGCAACAACAATTTTATTAATTCAATTTTTATAATAGAATTTTCAGTTAAGCCCAGACATAATAATATGGCATTATTTTTATATTGTTTTTTTCCATAATGATAACGACTGATAATAATAGCAATAGCTGATAATAAAACTGTCAATAAAGCTGCCAATGATAAGAACTTATTGGCTTTTTCAATATTCGTACTGACAGCACGAATCCCTTCAACCCCATAACGAATGCTTTGCCCTGGTTTTATTTTATTTTTTAACCAGCTCTGATAGGATTTTAAAGCTGATTTTTGTCCTGTAAAGAAGTATAAATATTCCACTCTACTACCTGCCTGAATAGTAGCTGTTTTCTCCAGATCTGAGAGATTTATCATCGCCGCAGGGGCTATATTAATAAAGTTACTAGACTGCCCGGGTACACTTTCTAAAATTCCCTGTGCTTTAAAAGCAGCCTCACCTAGTTCAATACTTGCATCGACTGAATTAAAGAAGTGATATAAACGCCTATCCAGATAAATACCACCAGATAAGGGAGCCTGTTGAATCTGTGCCTCTTGTTTAATATCAGACTTAACAAGCAACTGACCTAATAAGGGAAAGTTATCTGAAACAGCCTTAATCTGAGCTAATTTAAATTGCTCATTAAGCACCAGCATACTGGGGAAGCTCACCATACGAGCCTGTTTCAGCTGTCTTTGTGTTGCCTGATTTAACCATTGCTTGGAAATTGCAGTAGGGGATTTTAAAATTAACTCCGCACCATTGAGTTGTGCCGCATGATTTAGCATAGAATGATCAATACGTTTCAATAAAAAACCAATACTACTTAAACTGGCGATGGCAATAAAAATAGCCATAAAAAGCAGAGTCAAATCCCCCTGATTTAATTCTTTTCTTAAAAATTTCCATGCTAGTCTAAAATTAAGCATGTTCAAGACTATCCAGCTCAGTTAGCTCACCAAAATCAAGATGAAAGAATCGCTGACAGACACTGGCTAATTGCATATCATGGGTCACCAGCACCAGAGTCGTACCTTGCTCTTTATTTAAATCAAATAGTAATTGGATAATATTATCACCACTTTTTTGATCTAGGTTTCCAGTGGGTTCATCCGCAAATAATATTTCCGGATCTGCAGCAAAGGCACGAGCTATTGCCACTCTTTGCTGTTCACCACCAGATAATTGCAGCGGTAAATGATCATAGCGCTCATTCAGCCCCACCCTATCCAATAGAGACATGGCTTTTTTATGAGCCTGTTTATCATGTTTTAACTCCAGGGGCAGCATGACATTATCCAGAGCAGATAAAGAAGTAATCAAATGGAAAGACTGAAAAATAAAACCAATTTTTTGCTGACGTAAAAATGCACGCTGTTCCTCATTGAGCAGACTGATATCCTCTCCATCCAATAAAATACTCCCTGCTGATGCCGTATCCAGCCCGGCTAATAATGAGAGCAGTGTTGATTTTCCAGAACCAGAGGCACCAATAATTGCCACTGATTCGGAGCTATTTATGCTAAAATTAATATCTTTTAAAATATCAAGACGTCCATTAGCAGTGTGTATACTTTTTGATAATCCATTAACGCTGAGTTTTTCTGACACTTAAATCTCTTTTTAAAGTGAGTGATTCAACCTCTAAAGGCTTTATATAATGAAAATACGTATTATTTTATTAATTATGGGTATTTTGATGTCAAATGCAATCAAAGCTCAGGATAATATTCTGATATTAGGAGATAGCCTGAGTGCCGGATATGGTTTAAAAGCAGAACAAAACTGGGTAAATATTTTACAACAACGCCTTAATCAACAATATCCTGACTACAAAATCATCAATGCCAGTATTAGCGGAGACACGACCGCCAATGGATTGAATCGCCTGCCTGCAGCATTAAAATTGAGTCAACCTAAGATTATCATAATTGAATTAGGAGCCAATGATGGTTTAAGGGGACTTCCTCTCGGCTATGCTAAGAATAACCTTGAGAAAATCATCAAAGCATCTCAGCAGCAAACAAGCCAAATACTTTTATTAGGCATGAAAATCCCTCCTAATTATGGAAAAAAATATACACAGGCTTTTGCTGAAGTTTTTCCACAATTAGCCGAACAATATGAGCTGGCACTGGTTCCTTTTATGTTAGAAGGTGTTTCAGGTCACCCAAAATACATTCAAACAGATGGACTACACCCTAATGCTCAGGCACAAGCATTGATTCTTGATAATATCTGGCCTTACTTACAAACATTATTATAACTGTATCCGCACATCTATAGAGTTTGGGTATATAATATCTTTTTTACAAAATAGGGATAAGACTATGAAATGGTGTCGAGCAGAACTTGCACTTTATTTAATTATTGCCATTTTGGGTATTGGTAATATGATCACTGCCTGTGGTCAAAAAGGTGATTTATATTTACCAAAAGAAAAAACTTCACAAATAGGTAAAAACGCCCTTAGCCTTGCACTCTCTCAGAATGAGAAGGAATTTAGAAATAATCAGTCTCATTTGTAACTATAAATGATACCATCTTCAGGAGAGCTTCAAGCAGACTGTCCTTGTCAGTCTGGTTTATCTTTTGCAAAATGCTGCCAGCCTTTTCTAGACAGTTCCTCAGCATATACTGCTAGTACTGCAGAAAAATTAATGCGTTCACGTTATTGTGCATACACTATTAATGATAGCGAATACTTACTTAAAACCTGGCACCCTGATTTTAGACCTGATTCATTAAACCTAAATACTGAAGAATCCGTTTCTAAACAACAGTGGGTTGGCTTAAAAATAAAAAAAACAATTCAGGGCAATAAGAATAATTCCATAGGTCAAGTTCACTTTATTGCCCGTTATAAAATCAATGGCAAGGCCCATAAACTGGAAGAAAACTCTTATTTTGAGAAAATAAATGGACAATGGCTCTATTTAAAGGGTGATTTAAAGACTTAATTGACATAAATATTTGACAAATTTTTTAAACTTGTTAAATTAAGCTCCGTAATTACATTTCCTATTTTATTTATTGATATTTAAGAGTTTTATATATGCTAAACATAAAAAATATATTCATTATTAGTTTTTCCGCAATTCTTGCTGCCGTAATAGCCAGTGCTGTTTTTGAAACACTCTCAGTACAATCACTTAGCGGTTTTTTTGCCTGTGGCATTATCTCAGGCCTGATGACTTTAATTATACAAAGCTTCACTGCAAATTCTGGCAAATCTTTTCCCCAGAGTAACAAACCAAATAAGCCAAAATCTAAAGCTAAAAAAGCATCTAGCAACATATCTAGTGCTCATGAAGAAGGTACAGTTAAATGGTTTGATAGCAAAAAAGGCTATGGTTTTATAACCCGTGCCATGGGTGAAGATATTTTCGTTCATTTTCGCTCTATTCAAGGCAATGGATATCGCTCACTACAGGAAGGACAGGCCGTTAAATTCCTTGTCACTACTGGTGATAAAGGCCCACAGGCTGAAGATATACACGTCATTTAATTTTAGCTCGCTATCCTGGAGATAAACGTTGCCAGAACAATCATTAGATATAGAGTGTTCTCACTGTCATAATACTGCTCATTATAAAGTAGGTCATGATGGTGACGATAAGCTTGAAGCATCCCTGGAATATCTTAAGGGTAAAACTAAAATTCATATTAAATCACTTATTGCAAAACATAAGATTCCCTATAGTTATTTTCTGTCAGATAAAAGTTTTACCTCAAAATCCTAAAGATTATTATTGATAGGACGATATATTGTTTATCCAGGCAATAAGTCAAAATTAAAAGGTAATCTAATGCTCAGCATTCTTAATCAATTAACCAGTCAGTTTGAACAAACAAATGGTTATAGAGCTAATTTATTATTTATTAATACAATTCAGCTTGAGCAATTAAAAGAACAATTATCAGAAAATGATATCGAGATATTATCTCAACTAATTGGTATGGATATTGTTATAGAGGAAAGCAAATCAAATGCTCATGTATCCTGGGCACAAATCTCCTGGAAACACTCAAAAATAGCATAAACTTCATTATTATCCTAGAAAATACTTGCTAAAATTGTCTAATTGGTGCACTATTCACGCCTTTATAAATTCATATAAATTAAACAGATAGAAAATATTAGGCTTGGTGATAGGTAATGGCAAAAGAAGAAGGGATTGAAATGGATGGCACTGTGGTTGACACACTGCCTAACACAATGTTCAGAGTTGAACTAGAGAATGGTCATATCGTGACTGCTCACATCTCTGGAAAAATGAGAAAAAACTATATCCGTATCTTAACAGGTGATTTGGTAACCGTTCAGTTAACACCTTATGATCTTACTAAAGGCCGTATCACTTACCGGGCTAAATAAGCCTTCCTATATGAATTGAGGCTGACTCAATTCATATATATCATCTTAATGAACCTTATCTGCTTTAACTTTAACTGACTCTCCTTCCAGTACAAACGTCAGTTCACCATTTTCTTGCGAAACAGTCACTTTACCACCATGTTCTAACTCTCCAAATAATAAGGCTTCAGCAAGTGGCTTTTTGATACTTTCCTGAATCAGTCTGGCCATTGGTCTAGCCCCCATTTTTTCATCATAACCATTTTCAGCCAGCCATTTACGTGCATCCTGATCCACATAAAGCTCAACTTTCTTTTCTGCTAATTGTGTTTCCAGTTCAAAAATAAACTTATCAACCACACGCTCCATCACCGCAATAGATAATGAATCAAATGCTACAATGGCATCTAAACGGTTGCGAAATTCTGGTGTAAAGCCCCGCTTAATGGCTTCCATTCCATCACTGCTATGATCCTGCTTAGTAAAACCAATAGAGGAACGTGACATCACTTCAGCTCCTATATTGGTCGTCATAATCACAATTACATTTCTAAAATCAGACTTACGGCCATTATTATCGGTTAATGTGCCGTGATCCATAACTTG
>JADFVK010000078.1 GCA_015222495.1 Pseudomonadota bacterium | reverse complement strand
CGACCATTCCAACCATGACAGTTAACAGGTTAATTTGACTACCTGCAACTTGGCTATGCGCTGCAAGAATTTGAGATAAAACAAAATCACTTTGAGTCACCATCTGAGCACGACTAAGGAGATCATCAAGATTGATTCTCATACCATGTTGACCGGGCTGATTAGAATTTATGACAATATCATTTTGCAGGCTTGCATTGTCATCTTCGACAAGGTCCCAGCCTTTAGGCCAGTCAACATTATTTGCTTTAGAATTTTTTACGGGAGGGTAGTCTGCTGCGGAAGAGGCAATTTCAGATTCGGTTACAAGATCGAGTTCATAAACAATGGCTGCAATCTCTTCAGATTCAGAAGCACGTCCATCATCTTCTGCCCAGCGTGCTAATTCACCTAAAAGTGGATCGGCTGAAAGAAGTAATCTTGGTTCAAGTGATTCGAGACGATACTGATTTGCATGTGAATGTGGGCCTTCGAGCATAGAACTCGAATCATTCTTGCGAGCAAGAACTTTAGTTTTTAACCAGCGCCACACCCCAGAAACAAGCATGAGTTAACATCCAGTTTTTGATATAGCCCGTATCCATCGCGCATGAGAGGTACATGAGCACGCTATACCGCAAATTATATTCATAGCTCAGCTTCTACTAAACAACCCTTTATGAGTCAAGTGCATCCTTCACTAAGTAGCAGCTAAGTACTTCCTAAATTTGCCCCTTTTAAACCGCAAACAAAACCGGTTACTTTCATAATACTCCAAAATATAATTATTTCAAGCTATTTTTTCATAATTTTAAATATCCGTCTAAAACATCCCATAATAGATACTAAATTATGCTAGAAAATTAATTTATAATACTATACGTCTTAATACAATTTGACAGGATTAAAATGGAAAAAAAGATCTTTATAAATAGCCTTTCAGCTCAAAGTTTATTTAAAATCCTATTTATTGGTCATGTATTTTCTATAGGATTATTAATAACGATCATGGGTGTTTGTAGCCTGTTCGGATATGAAACTGTGGCTATTGATGGAGTTTCAGTGGTTGGTTTGAAGGGTCTGTTTACAGCCATAATTATGGCAGCAGTTTTCTCACTAATATTATCGTCTTTAAGCTGGATTTTTATCCAGTTTGGCAACTGGGTTTACACTCGTTTTAAACCCCTTACAATCATTATAAATGAAAAAGATAAACCAAATCGAGCTCATCAGGATATCTAAAATATATTACAGACTCATCATAGAAGTATTCTAATTAGCTCTATAAAAAAATCTTGTCATTACTCTTTTAGAATGCTTTTCATATCATTAATTTTTACTTATTCCACTGTCACGCTTTTCGCTAAATTTCTCGGTTGGTCAACATCTGTACCTTTTATAATAGCGACATGATATGACAATAGTTGTAGAGGAATCGTAAATACCATGGGGGCAATTAGAGAGTCAATTTCTCCAACTTTTATAACTTTAATTGATTCTTCTTCTTCTAGATCAGCATGGGTATCTGCAAACACATAGAGCTTTCCACCGCGTGTTTTTACTTCTTGTAGATTAGATTTTAGTTTACCAATTAAATCATTATTAGGTGCTACTGAAATAACCGGCATATCTGCATCTACTAATGCTAATGGGCCATGTTTTAATTCACCTGCAGGATAGGCTTCTGCATGGATGTAGGAAATTTCTTTGAGCTTTAATGCACCTTCCATTGCAATAGGATATTGTGTGCCACGCCCTAAAAACAACGCATGATGTTTATCTGCAAAGTCTTTTGAAAGAATTTTAATTTCATCATCTAGTTTTAGAGCTAATTCAATTTGTACGGGTAGTTTTCTTAGACTCTGAACCGCTTCTTTTTCCAGTCGAGTATTACCTTTTTCTTTAGCCACACAAATGACTAACAATAGTAATGCTGTTAATTGTGTAGTAAATGCTTTTGTCGATGCAACACCTATCTCAGGTCCTGCATGAGTCATAAATGCTAGACTAGACTCCCTAACTAAAGAGCTTTCCGGTACATTACAAATCACTAACGAGTGCACAGCACCCTGTTTTTTTGTTTCTCGCAAGGCTGCTAATGTGTCTGCTGTTTCTCCTGACTGTGAAATAGTGACAATTAATGTTTTTTCATTATAAATAGATTTTCTATAACGAAACTCACTGGCAACCTCTATCATACAGGGGATACCTGCTATCGCTTCAAACCAGTATTTAGAAACCAGTCCAGCATGAAAACTTGTGCCGCAAGCAACAATATAAATAGATTCTATTTCTTTAAATATTTTATCTGCACCATAACCAAATGCACTAGAAAAAACATGCTCACTATCCATTCTTCCCTCTAATGTATCTGCCACCGCCTTAGGCTGTTCATAAATTTCTTTTAGCATATAGTGACGATATTCACCACGCTCCACTGCATCCGCACTAATTTCACTTTTTTTGACAGGACGTTTAACTTCCTTTCCATGCTCATCAAAAATTATAATTGCATCACGGCGTATATCGGCAACATCCCCTTCTTCCAGAAAGATAAATTTTTGTGTCACTGGTAATAAAGCTGAAACATCGGAAGCAATAAAATTTTCACCAATACCTACACCAATAACCAAAGGACTGCCACTTCTAGCAGCAATTAATCTCTCTTCCTTATTATCAATGACGCCTATAGCATATGCACCTTCTAAACGCTTAATAGTATCAAGAACAGCAGTTAATAAATCCTTACCTTGTTTTTTATACTCTCCGATTAAATGAACAATGCTTTCAGTATCCGTTTGTGAACAAAACGAAACACCCTTACTCTCTAATTCTAATTTAATTTTTTCATAGTTTTCAATAATACCATTATGTACTAAGGCTATACTATCTTCACACATATGCGGGTGGGCATTTATCGTTGCCGGCTCTCCATGGGTTGCCCAGCGTGTATGTGCCACACCAATATGGCCTTGCAAAGGAATTTTTTCTAATTCATTGGCCAACTCTGAAACCTTCCCCAAGGCTCTTTGTCTATTGATCTGTTTATTTTTGTCCTGAATCGCCAGACCTGCAGAATCATAGCCACGATATTCTAAGCGTCTAAGCCCTTCAACTAATATAGCTTCCACATTTCTTTCAGCAATTGCACCAACGATTCCACACATAGTAGCTTCCTAATTATTTATTTTTTATTGGTCTTATCCAACTGGAAATGGTTACTTGCTTGGCTCGACTAAATGTGAGCTTACCTGCATCTGCATCTTTACCAAGGGTTGATCCTGCACCAATTGTCGCACCTGAACCAATTTCTATAGGGGCTACTAAAGCTGTATTTGAACCAATAAAAGCATTATCACCAATTTTGGTTAGATGCTTATAGGCGCCATCATAATTACAGGTAATAGTACCAGCACCTACATTAACATTTTCACCCATTTCTGTATCACCTATGTAACTGAGATGATTGACCTTTGAGCCCTTTGCAATATGCGACTTTTTAATTTCCACAAAATTACCCACTTTAGCATTTTCGTCTAGTTGGGTTTCAGGCCTTAAGCGTGCAAATGGACCTATATTACATCCACTTTTTATCTTTGATTTTTCAATCACACAGTTTTCTAAAATTGCAACACCATCACCAATAATACTATCTTTTATTATACTATTTGCACCAATAGTCACATTATTTCCGATACTGCATTTTCCTTCCAATATCACATTGATATCAATGCTCACATCTTTACCAATTTCTACCTGTCCACGTAGATCAAATCGATTTGGATCAAGAAGTGTCACTCCTTTTTCCATCAGCTTTTTAGCCTGTCTATTCTGATAAACTCGCTCCAGCTCTGCTAATTGTATCTTATTATTAATACCCTCAATTTCATTGTTATCTATTACTATATGACTACTAACTGACTCCCCTTCATTAACTGCCAGTTCAATTAAATCTGTTAGGTAATATTCACCCTGGCTATTTTTATTATTTATTTTATCTAACCAAAGTTTTAATTTATCACCATCTACTACCATCACACCACTATTAATCTCTTTAATTTCTTTTATTTCATCTGTTGCATCTTTTTCTTCTGTTATCTTTTCTATATTACCTATTTTATTTCTTACAATACGACCATAACCAGCTGGATTTTTTAACTCGGCAGTTAAGAGTGCAATTGAGCTGTTCTTTTTTTCATCTAATAATTTTTCTAATGTATCTGCAGTTAATAATGGAACATCTCCATACAGTATTAAAACATTTGCCTGATCATTTATAAATTGAGTAGCCTGCATGACAGCATGGCCAGTTCCTAACTGTTCTCTTTGTTCACACCAATTCAGACTCTCATCATTAATTGTTTCTTTAACTTGCTGACCTCCATGACCATAAACAATATTAATTGTTTCTGCTTTAAGATTTTTTGAGCAATCTATCACATATTGTAGCAGAGCTTTTCCTGCAATCTCATGTAATACTTTTGCTTTTTCAGAATACATTCTTGTGCCCTTACCTGCTGCAAGAATAATAATATCCAATATTTTTTTTTCATTTTTCATTTTATGTAATCTTTTATTGTTTAATATGCAAAGTAGTTCACAATTTTAATATAAGCATAGGGTAAACCCCTACTTAAAACAGTAAACCCTTGACCTTTCCTCTAATTAAGTATATTATTAAATCATTGTATAGTATATCAATTAATATCTTAGGAGGTTTTTGTCATATAGTACTTAAGGTTTATAGTTCGAAAAGTACTACCTTTCCTTAGTGTATGAGGTTTATTATTATGAAAATATTCTTTATTTTTATCTTTTCAGGAATCATATATCTATTTAGTTTTAGCCATATTGATTCAACGGGACTCTTTGCACAAAAAAATTGTCAATGTGACTCGTTCAATGTTTTAACTAATTATTATAACGAATATCAGACTCAGGGGTTGCAAAGTAACACCTGTAATACTGATAGCACTTCTCAATTTAATAAAAAAGAATTAGCTGATAATAATCAGCTTTCTGATTATTATACTCAGTATGTTAGTCACTAACCAAAAAAAAAGCCGTATAAATATACGGCTTTTTTACTTTTCTAAAATATTTAATTCTAGTGTCCTGATTGTTGCTTACGCATTTTTTCTATCATTTTAAGTTGAACAACTGCTTCAGCAAGCTGTGCCTCGGCCTTTGCAAAGTCAATCTTAGTTTCCTGATCACCTAAAATTTCTTCTGCTCTTTCTTTTGCCTTCTGAGCTGAAACTTCATCCAAATCACTAGCTCTTAGGGCAGTATCTGAAAGAATGGTGACAACATGCGGCTGCACCTCAAGAATTCCACCAGACACATAGATTGACTCCTTACCACCACCTTGTTCAGTAATAACTACTTCTCCTGCTTTCAAGGTGGAAAGTAATTGAGAGTGTTGCGGCATAATACCTAAATCACCCTGTGCACCAGGAACAATGACCATTTCAGCTAAATGTGAAAAAATTTCTTTTTCAGCACTGACTATGTTTAATCTCATTGTCATTGCCATGACAATTCTCCTTAAAATTTAAGCTGTTAGCTCTCTTATCAAAAATAAACTTGAACGAGGGCTCTATTTTATAATGTTTTTGACTTTTCCACTACTTCGTCAATCCCACCAACCATATAAAATGCCTGCTCTGGAATCGAGTCATGTACTCCATCGATGATTTCTTTAAAAGCACGAATTGAATCTTTCAGGCTGACATATTTTCCTGCCGTTCCGGTAAATACTTCTGCAACGAAAAATGGCTGAGATAAAAATTTCTGAATTTTTCGAGCGCGATTTACGGTCAATCTATCTTCTTCTGAAAGCTCATCCATACCCAAAATAGCAATAATATCTTTTAATTCTTTATATCGCTGTAAAGTAGACTGTACGCCGCGTGCAACAACATAATGCTCGTTACCTACGATTTGTGGATCTAATTGACGAGAGCTGGAATCCAATGGATCTATAGCCGGGTAAATACCTAATTCGGCAATTTGGCGTGACAATACCACTGTCGCATCCAGATGAGCAAATGTTGTAGCAGGTGAAGGGTCTGTTAAGTCATCAGCGGGTACATATACCGCCTGAATTGAAGTAATTGATCCAACTTTTGTTGAAGTAATACGCTCTTGTAAGGCGCCCATTTCTTCAGCCAGTGTTGGCTGATATCCAACTGCTGAAGGCATACGACCTAATAATGCTGATACTTCTGTTCCGGCTAAAGTATAACGATAAATATTATCAATAAAGAGTAATACATCATTGCCCTCATCACGAAACCCCTCGGCAATGGTTAATCCTGTCAGGGCAACTCGTAGTCTATTTCCTGGAGGCTCATTCATTTGACCATAAACCAATGCAACTTTGTCTAATACATTTGAGTCTTTCATTTCATGATAGAAATCATTTCCTTCACGAGTACGCTCACCCACGCCCGCAAAAACTGAATATCCACTATGTTCTGCAGCAATATTACGGATCAATTCCATCATATTAACTGTTTTACCTACGCCGGCACCACCAAATAATCCAACCTTACCGCCTTTAGCAAAAGGACAAATCAGATCAATTACTTTAATACCTGTTTCTAATAATTCTGCAGCGGGTGCCAGCTCTTCATAGGCTGGTGCATCACGGTGAATAGCTGCGCGTTTCTCTTCACCCACTTCCCCTAACTGATCGATAGGATTACCTAACACATCCATGATTCGACCCAGGGTTTTTGTTCCAATGGGTACTGATATCGGAGCCCCTGTTGATGTGACTTCAAGACCGCGTTTCACTCCATCTGTACTACCCATGGCAATACATCTTACCACTCCATCACCCAATTGTTGTTGAACTTCTAATGTCAGCTCTTCTGTAGTAACTATTAAGGCTTCATAAATTTTTGGCAAGGCATCACGTGGAAATGTCACATCAACTACTGCACCAATAATTTGAACAATCTTTCCTGAACTCATTTTAGTTCCTTTTTCTCAATACTTTTAGAAGCTTTTGGCCGATGAATAGGCTGGAGCTAATTTAAAATTTTAATGACATTATACTGCAGCTGCACCAGCAACAATTTCCGATAGTTCCTGTGTAATTGATGCCTGACGTGCCTTATTGTATACAAGCTGCAGATCATCAATCATATCACCCGCATTATCAGTAGCATTCTTCATAGCAACCATACTTGCAGCACGTTCACAGGCAATATTTTCAACTACACTCTGATAAACAAGTGATTCAATATAACGTATCAGTAAGGCGTTGATTACTTCTTCTGCATCAGGTTCATAAAGATAATCCCAATGGTGAGCCATACGAGCATTGGCTTCCTCATCTGAAACTTCATGATACTTCACCTTGCCTTTGGTTAATCCATCAACATGAATGGGTAACAATTGCCCTACAATCGGCTGGTGTGTTACTGTATTGACAAACTTATTAAAAACGATATGCAGTCTGTCTATTTCACCTTTTTCATAGGCATCCAACATTATCTTGACACTGCCAATTAGATTTTCTATTCTGGGCTTGTCACCTACTGGTTCAGCCTGAGATACAACCCTGCCTCCCACTCTTTTAAAAAAGCCAGCAGCTTTCTGACCAATCAAGCTCAAATCCATTTCGATTTCCTGTTCTTGCCAGGTCTTCATATGAGTGATTGTTGCTTTAAAAAGATTGGTATTCAAACCACCACACAAGCCGCGATCGGTAGAGACCACAATGTAACCAACGCGCTTTACTTCCCGATCATGTAGATAAGGGTGTTTATATTCAGTCTTTGCATGTGATAAATGTCGTACAACCTCAATCATTTTTTCAGCATAAGGACGAGATGCAGCCATAAGAGCTTGTGCTTTACGCATCTTACTAGCTGCTACCATTTCCATCGCACTGGTAATTTTTTGTGTACTTTTAATACTACTGATTTGACTGCGAATTTCTTTTCCGCTTGCCATAATTCAGAGTCTCCTTTCATTATTTCATTAGTTTGATACTAATGATTTGTTACCAGCTGCTATTGGATTTGAAATTAACCACAGCATCATTTAATGCTTGTTCAATCTCATTATTATAATCACCTGACTCATTGATCTGATTAATTAAATCACTATTATTAGCTTTTAAGTAATCCTGTAAAGCAAGTTCAAAATCAACAATCTTTGCCACTTCAATATCATCAAGGAATCCTTTATTGGCTGCAAATAATGATATCGCTAATTGTGCCACACTATAGGGTGAATACTGCACCTGCTTCATCAATTCAGTCACTCGCTGGCCGCGCTCTATTTGACCACGAGTTGCCTCGTCTAAATCAGATGCAAATTGGGCAAATGCTGCTAACTCACGATACTGAGCCAAATCAAGACGTACACTGCCGCCTAATTTTTTAATGATTTTTGTCTGGGCTGCACCACCTACGCGTGATACGGATAGACCCGCATTAATTGCCGGGCGTATTCCGGAATTAAATAAATCTGTTTCCAGGAAGATTTGTCCATCAGTAATTGAAATTACATTGGTTGGTACGAAAGCAGAAACGTCACCAGCCTGAGTTTCAATAATAGGTAAGGCAGTTAATGAGCCAGTTTTTCCTTTAACTTTTCCATTAGTGAATTCCTCTACATATTCTGCGTTGACTCGTGCTGCACGCTCCAGTAAGCGCGAGTGCAGATAAAACACGTCACCAGGATAAGCTTCACGCCCAGGTGGACGACGCAGCAATAGTGATACCTGACGATATGCCCAGGCCTGCTTGGTTAAATCATCATATACGATTAGCGCATCTTCACCACGGTCTCTAAAATATTCACCCATGGTACAACCAGAATAGGGTGCAATATATTGCATCGCTGCTGCATCCGATGCAGTGGCAGCAACCACTATGGTATTTTCCATGGCACCGAACTCTTCCAGCTTACGTACCACAGCTGCAATACTGGATGCTTTCTGACCGACAGCCACATAAATACATTTAATACCGGAATCTTTTTGATTGATGATGGCATCAATGGCTACGGCTGTTTTACCTGTCTGGCGGTCACCGATAATTAATTCACGCTGACCACGCCCGATAGGCACCATAGAATCCACTGATTTTAATCCGGTTTGTACCGGCTGATCAACTGATTGACGGGCAATAACGCCTGGCGCAATTTTCTCAATAGGAGAAGTTTCTTTTGTATCAATCGGCCCCTTACCATCTATGGGATTACCTAAAGAATCAATGACCCGTCCAAGCAGTTCATTTCCAACTGGGACTTCAATAATACGTCCGGTACATTTAACTTTATCACCCTCGGAGATTGACTTATAATCTCCCAGAATTACAGCACCTACTGAATCTCTTTCCAGGTTAAGTGCCATGCCATAGATATTCCCGGGAAATTCTAACATTTCCCCGGACATTACATCACTTAAACCATGTATCAAGGTGATACCGTCAGATAAACTAACCACAGTTCCTTCTGTGCTTGCTTCTGTTTTTGCATCAAAATTTTCAATGCGACTCTGAATTAAGTCACTAATTTCTGATGGATTTAATTGCATTTTTTAACCCTCTGTAATCCTGCTCACTTCGCTCATATACTTAGACATTTACCATGCAAAGCCCTTATCTACTTGACTAGCTAAGTAAGGAATGAGTGATTTTTTCCAGTTGTGTTTTGACTGAACCATCAATAACAACATCGCCTACACGAATGATGATCCCACCGATTAATGTTTTATCTATTTCAGATTTGATTGTTACTTCACAAGCAAATTTCTTTTTTAAAGCCTCTGTAATACTTTTTTTCTGTGTTGCATTCACTGCAAATGTAGAAGTCACCATAGCTTCAATACTATCAGAACGCTCAGCTTGCAGTAACTCATAACTGCCTGCGATTTCAGGTATTAATTCTAAACGACCATTTTCAGAAGCTACTTTTAGAAAATTAATACCTTTTTCATCAAGTTTATCTTTAGCAATATCTTCAATCAAAGTAATCACATCTTTTCTTTGAATTTCAGGATTGCTTATAATTTCCTGTATTGACTGATTAGTAGTAACTTCTGTTAAAAAGCCAAGTGTTTCTGACCAGCCAGCAAAAGAACCATCCTTAGATGCCTGATTAAAAACAGCCTGAGCATAAGGTCTTGCTAATGTGCTTGCTTCTGCCATTATTTAGTCCTCGTAAAGTCAATCATAACTGTGCAACAACATCTTTTAATAAAACATCGTGTGCTTTAGCATCAATTTCTTTCTTAATAATTTTGCCTGCTGCTGCCAAGGTAATATTAACAACGTGCTCACGCAGTACTTCTTTGGCACGATTACTTTCCAATTCAATTTCGGCATTGGCGGCAGTAATAAGTCGAGCACCTTCTTCCTTTGCATCATCCTTAGCATCTTCTACAATTTCAGCACCGCGCTTTTGCGCCTGTGAAAGAATTTCAGCTGCCTGTTCCTTGGCTTCTTTGATATGTTCAACTGCCTTTTGTTCTGCCAGCTCCTGCTCATGTTGACCACGTTCAGCAGCTGCCAAACCATCAGCAATACGCTTTTTGCGGTCATCCATCATCTGGGTCATTGGATCCCAGAGATATTTACCTATGAACCAGACTAATATTGCAAAAGTTATTATCTGGCCTATAAGAGTTGCGGTAATACTCATCGCTAATTCCTATTTTTTATTTAAGGTTAGTTTTATTTCATCATACATGGACAAAATTAACTGCCTGAAGCTGTTTTAACTGCATCTGCAAATGGGTTAGCAAAAACAAACCACATTGCCATACCTAAAACGATCATTGGAAAAGCTTCCATCAAACCACCGGTAAACAACATTTGACCCATTAGTTGTGGACGCATTTCAGGTTGACGTGCAATACCTTCAATATATTTAGAACAAATAAGTCCCCATCCTAAAGCTGAACCCAGTCCAGCAAAACCAAGAATAATACCAACAGCGATTGCTGTTGAACCGTATACTGTAGCCATTGCTTCCATTAGTCTCTCCTAATATTTACTTATTATTAAGTAAAAGTGTTTAAAATTAAAATGTTTTTGATTATCGTAAATTTCGTTTAATTATATAATTAGTGTTCTTCTTCCATATCCTGATGTGCCATGGCCAGATAAACAATTGTTAACAACATGAAAATAAATGCCTGTAAGCTGACAATCATAATATGAAATATAGCCCACACAGAACCAAATAACACTTGTGGAATTAATCCTAACAATGATGCTCCACCTAATAGTGCAATCAACATAAAGATTAACTCACCTGCAAACATGTTGCCAAATAAACGCAAACCAAGACTGATTGGCTTTGCCACCTCTTCAATGGTTGTCATAATAATATTAACAGGGATCATGTATTTTCCAAATGGGTGGAAAAGAAACATTTTAAGATAGCCGATAGGCCCTTTAATTTTAATATTGTAATAAATAATCAGTGCAAAAACTGAAAGTGCTAAGGCAAATGTAGTACTAAGATCGGTTGTAGGAACTACTTTCATATAATTGATCCCTACTAACTGGCCAAGTTCAGGTAACAGATCAACGGGAAGCAGATCCATTGCATTCATTAAAAATACCCATACAAAAATAGTGAGTGATAAAGGTCCAATCAGAGGATTACTACCTGGAAAAATACTTTTAATCTGACTTTGAACAAACTCAACTACGGCTTCTAAGACATTTTGACCACCTGAGGGAGTATCAGGATTCATAGACTTGCCCATTTTATAAGCAATGAACATCATCAGTGCGGCTAATAACCAACTATAGAACATGGTATCCAGGTTTATAACCCAGAAACCACCCTCACCAATGCTATTGTTATGCAGGTGATGCTGTATATATTCACTGGATGTTAAGGCGTTGCCTTCAGCTGCGGGGCTACTCACTATACTCTATCTCCAAGATATGATTTTGATTCGCTTTTCATTAAAAGCTGGTATCGACTTTATTAGCAGCAAAGCTTAATTGAGTTAAAGCAAAGCTGACTATAATAGCAAGAGGATCTAATTTAAGAACCCCCATGCCCACTGCCATCATAAGCAGTGTTAAAAAATATTTTTGTATTGCACCAATATATATTTCAATCTGTCCCTGCTGCTGATCACTC
The DNA here is from genome assembly GCA_015222495.1 of Pseudomonadota bacterium. Classification (GTDB taxonomy): domain Bacteria; phylum Pseudomonadota; class Gammaproteobacteria; order GRL18; family GRL18; genus GRL18. Next base: position 9,306 of record JADFVK010000078.1, on the reverse strand, counting down.
TCAGCCAACTCTGTTGCACGACCCAGTCGCCATGCGGTCAATAAAGTTGCTGATAAGGTAATACTGCCACCATAAAAAGCTGCAAAAAAGCCCTCTGAGTTTTGCAATATCAGATATGTAAAAGCCACTAATACGGTAATAACAAATTGTATGAATAATAATCTACGAACTACTCTTCGCATGACTATCATGGCAAAGTTCATCTAGCTTTCCAATATTTTCAAGTCAAATATATTTGCCTGATGTCCATTATATTAAGTAATAAGGGCATGCTATTATCTGCATCGCAAATTATAAAGACATTACTGTCTTAGATCAATGAAAATCAGAATTTACTAATGTTTATCCCTTGCCAGGTAGGCAGTGTTACCTGAGATACTACTTAATATGTGCCAGAATCCCTTCAAGTTCATCAATGCTATTATATTGAATAACCATCTTTCCCTTACCACGACTGCCATGTTGAAATACAACCTTGGCACCTAATTTATCCGTCAGACTGGTTTGCAGGTTAGTAATATTCGGATCAGGTTTTTTTTCTATTTTTTCTTTGGGGTTTAATACATTTTTGATAAGACGCTCTGTTTCACGTACAGAAAGACCTTTACTCACAACTAATCGAGCAGTATGAGATTGATCTTCTCCTTTAAGAGCTAATAAGGCACGGGCATGTCCCATCTCCAAATCACCATTTTCTAAGAGGATCCGCGTACCACCTTCTAAATCTAATAAACGCAATAAATTGGATACCGATGCTCTGGAACGACCTACAGCTTGAGCTGCCAGCTGGTGTGTCATATTAAACTCATCAATTAAACGTCTTAGAGCATTAGCTTCCTCAATAGGATTGAGTTCTTCACGCTGAATATTTTCAATCAAAGCCATCGCAATGGCAGCTTTATCTTCTACATCTCGAATAACTGCCGGAATTTTTGACAAGCCTGCCATTTGTGCCGCACGCCAACGACGCTCACCGGCAATAATTTCATATTTCTGTTCATTCTGATTAACGATATCACCAATAGCACGAATAATAATGGGTTGTACTACACCCTGTGCAAGAATAGAATTGGCCAACTCCTCTAATGCTTCAGTATGCATATCAATACGCGGCTGATAAATACCCGGCTGAATTTGTTCTACGGGAATATTATATAGCTCACCATCGACCTTATTTGCCTTAGTCTGTTCTGAATCAGGCTGCTCATTAGATTTATTTTTATCGGAGAATATTTTTTTTGATTTTTTTTCACTACCTGCCAATAAAGCATCCAGTCCCCGCCCTAAGCCTCTTTTTTTTGCTGCCACTTTAAACGTCCTTAGTCTGTTTATTGGATAATTCTAACTCATCACGTCGTATCATTTCACCAGCCAAGGCTAAATAAGCACGAGCACCCTTAGAACTTTTATCATAGGTGATAATCGGCATACCATGGCTGGGTGCCTCAGCAAGACGAACATTTCTTGGTATTATCGTACGATAGACTTTATCTTCAAAAAACTTAAGCAGCTGGCGTGAAACTTCAATAGCTAAACGATTACGCGGATCAAACATGGTTCTTAAAATACCGGCGATTTCCAAATCAGGATTGAGTGATTCTTTGATACTATCAATGGTCTCTTTTAAGGCAGTTAAACCTTCTAATGCATAATATTCACATTGCATGGGAATCATAATACCCTGTGCTGCAACCATTGCATTCACAGTAAGCATATTTAATGAAGGTGGACAATCAATGAGAATGTAATCATATTCATCAGCATCCATTTCTTCAAAACGATAACTCAGCTGACGCTCCCGATCAAATTTAGTCATCAGCTCAACTTCTGCGGCAGTCAAATCTCCATTAGCGGGAATCAGATCATAGCCTGCTTCCTCAATATGAATTTTCACTGTTTTGATAGGCTGCTTTTCAATCAGCAGATCATAACCATTCAACTCCAGCTCATTTTTATCAATTCCGCTGCCGGTGGTCGCATTTCCCTGTGGATCCATATCCACAAGCAATATTTTACGCTTTGTAGCAGCCAATGATGCAGCTAGATTAATACTGGTGGTGGTTTTAGCCACACCACCTTTTTGATTGGATATGGCGAGTATTTTTGCCATGCTTTTTATGCCTGTTTTTTTAGTTTATAACTATGATTGATAAACAATTTGAACCAAATGTCGCTGAGCATTTAAACCTGGAACTTTGAGTTCATTTAGCTCGTCTATTTTAAAGCCTTCTGGCAGTTGTGCAATCTCTTCTTCTAAAATTTGTCCTTTCATTGCTAAAAAACGTCCATCTGGCTGACATATATGTTGGCAATAATTGAGCATATCTTCAAGTGAAGCAAAGGCTCTGGAAATAATACGATCGAACTTTTTTCCCCTGGGGCCATTATAGTCTTCTACTCTTGCATGTATAGCTGTGACATTTTTTAAACCCAACTGAGCGATAGCTGTTTGAATAAAACGGATTTTTTTCACCCGTGCATCTAACAACACAAACTCAATATTCGGCAGGCATATTGCTAAGGGAATACCCGGAATTCCACCACCCGTCCCCACATCTAAAACACTTTTGATAGGACTAACCTTAGCACCATCAAAAAAAGGTAGGACAATTAAACTATCCAGCAGGTGTAATGTCACCATTTCTTTTTTATCTCGGATAGATGTTAGATTATAAACCTTATTCCATTTGCTTAATAAAGCGACAAATTGAATCAGTTTTTGCTGTTGTTCTTCAGTGATATTCAAAGATTGTTGTTTGATACCATCTGCTAATTGTTGTTCTAAAGAGGGCATTATTTATAATTTCCCTTTTTTAAAAATACCAGTAATAGAGAAATAGCTGCCGGAGTCACACCTGGAATGCGCCCTGCCTGACCTACCGTCTCAGGTTTATTTTTTTGTAATTTTTCACGTACCTCAGAAGACAGAGAATTCATCTGACTATAATCAAAATTATTGGGAATTACTTTATTTTCATAGCGTTTATATTTTTCAATTTCTTCTAATTGGCGTTTAATATAGCCTGCATATTTTGTTTGAATTTCCACTTGCTCGGCAGCAATTGGATCTGCTAATTTATCACCCCCCATAGATAAGCTGGTAAGTGAGTCATAACTTACTTCGGGACGTCTTAATAAATCATAGAGACTGCTATCTTTGCTCAAGGGCTTTTTTAGTACTCGCTCAGCCTCTTCTTCTGTCAAAGCAGCCGGACCCAAACGTGTTGTTTTTAAACGCTTAATCTCCTGCTCAACGCTTTCCTGCTTTTCACTAAAAGTCCGCCAGCGCTCTTCATCCACTAAGCCCAGTTCATAACCCTTGGCAGTAAGTCTTATATCCGCATTATCCTCTCGTAATAATAAACGGTATTCTGCTCTTGAAGTAAACATACGATAGGGTTCCTGAGTACCTCGGGTAATCAAGTCATCGATCATCACTCCAATATAGGCCTCATCTCTACCCGGTGACCAGGCATCTTTACCCTGCACCTGCAAGGCAGCATTGGCTCCTGCAATTAGTCCCTGAGCAGCGGCTTCTTCATAGCCTGTGGTACCATTAATTTGTCCGGCAAAAAACAAACCACTCATATGTTTAGTTTCAAGAGAAGCTTTTAAATCTCTGGGATCAAAGAAATCATATTCAATGGCATAGCCTGGACGGATAATAAAGGCATTTTCGAAGCCTTTCATTGAACGCACAAATTGTAACTGGATATCAAAGGGCAAACTGGTGGAAATACCATTAGGATAAACTTCATGAGTGGTTAAACCTTCCGGCTCAACAAAAATCTGATGTGAGTTTTTATCCGCAAAACGATTAATTTTATCTTCAATAGAAGGGCAATAGCGAGGACCCACTCCTTCTATTACTCCGGTAAACATTGGAGATCGTTCAAAGCCAGAACGAATAATCTCATGAGTTTTCTCATTCGTATGAGTAATATAGCAACTGATTTGCTCAGGATGGTCACTTGCTTTACCCATAAATGAAAAAGTAGGAATAGGCTTATCGCCCGGCTGTTCTTCCAATACTGAAAAATCAATTGAACGACCATCAATTCTTGGCGGCGTACCAGTTTTTAAACGATCAACTCTAAAGGGTAATTCTCTTAAACGCTGGGATAGTTTATTTGACGGCGGATCACCGGCACGTCCACCCTGATAATTTTCCAGACCAATATGAATCAAACCCCCTAAAAAAGTTCCTGTGGTCAGGACAACTGTTTTTGCCCGAAACTTCAATCCCATTTCAGTAACAATACCTACTAACTGATCATTTTCAATCAGTAGATCAGTCACTGCCTGCTGGAATAATTTTAAATTCGGTTGGTTTTCTAAGGCATAGCGGACTGCTGCTTTAAATAATATTCTATCCGCCTGGGCACGAGTTGCTCTAACTGCCGGTCCCTTTGAGGAATTCAAACGGCGAAATTGTATGCCGGACTGATCTGTCACCCTGGCCATCAAACCACCCAGGGCATCAATTTCCTTAACCAGATGTCCCTTTCCAATACCACCCACAGCAGGATTACAGGACATTTGTCCCAGAGTTTCTATATTATGAGAGATCAGTAAAGTACTGGCACCCATACGACTGGCTGCCATAGCAGCTTCCGTACCCGCATGACCACCACCAATAACTATGACATCAAACTGATCGCTATAAAACACAAAAACTCCAGAGTAAACCAATAAAAGTTGTATTATAGATCATTCGGGGGAAATATCCTCTCAAAAGAGAAGCTTTAAGTTTGAAACTCAGTGTTGGGTTTTATTATTCCATAAATCAAAATAACGCCGCACAATGATTCTGACATTATCCGGATAGCCAAACTTTTAACATGATTAAAATCTGAGTGACTGCCCGCCTTAGTATTTGACCAAAGTTGAAACAATTCTTCAGAGTGCATTTTTATTTGCTTAATAAGTTGATCAGTTTGCATAGGTTTCACTGCTAGTAGAATTTAAATGATAAAGACTTATATGTGGAATTATACAGTAATTGCAACAAGCCATCTAAGAAATCACTACTATCCTAAAATTACCCCGTCATCCACAAAGCCTTTTTATGTTGACTCAAGACAATAAAACTTGTAGTCAACAATCCCTACATTTAAAATCAAGGTATCTTTCAAACTAAGAGCGTTCACATTTTATGTTCACACCATTGTTGCAAACAGCCAATACGATCATTTCCGGTAAAGAAGAACAAATTAAACTAGCAGTTGCCTGTCTATTGTCTAAAGGGCATTTATTAATTGAGGATCTGCCCGGTATGGGTAAAACCACCCTGGCTCATTTATTGGCTCAGTTATTTGGTTTAAATTATTCCCGTATTCAATTTACCAGTGATATGCTCCCTGCTGACATCATTGGTGTTTCTATTTTTAATAAAAACACTGCTGAATTTAATTTTCATCCCGGCCCTGTATTCAGTCAATTAGTATTGGCCGATGAAATTAACCGCGCCACAGCAAAAACACAAAGTGCATTACTTGAAGCTATGGAAGAGCAGCAAATTACCGTGGATGGTAAAACCTATCCATTAGACAATCCTTTTTTTGTCATTGCCACACAGAACCCTCAAACACAGGCCGGTACTTTCCCACTTCCTGAATCACAATTAGATCGATTTCTGATGCGCATTGTTTTAGGTTATCCTGATCGCCTGACAGAACGGGGTATTTTAAGTGGTGCTGATCGCCGGGAATTATTGCAGGAATTAAAACCGGTTTTTAGTGTTGAACAACTGCTTAAAATGCAGCAGCAAATTAGAAGTGTACATATTTCTTCTGCTTTATTAGATTATGTACAGGATATTTTACAATTTTCACGACATAGTCAGCATTTCCAAACTGGATTATCACCCCGTGCAGGCTTAGCCTTATTACGTGCAGCACAGGCCTGGGCTTTTATCCATAATCGTGAAATGGTCATTCCTGATGATATTAAGGCTATTTTACCAGCAATTATTTTACATCGATTAATTATTAAGGAGGATCAAAATAGCAATAAACAGCAAATTATAAACTTATTTAATGAGCTTGCAATTCCCTAACAGATTTTTAAAAAAAGTCAACAAAAAACAATTGTATTATAGAAAAATAGTGACATACATCAATAACTACTATAAAATCTCATCACAAAATTATAACTAATAAACGATTTAATATAACAATTTTAACTAAAGGGGTATCATGTGAGACATTATTTCTACTCTGCAATTATTTTTAGTTTTCTTCTTTTAAGCTCCAATAGCTATTCCGCTGATCTGGAAAATGGAAAAAAACTTTTTAAATCCTGTACACTATGTCATGGTGCTGTTGGCCAGGGTGTTAAGGGTGGAGACTTTCCCAAGATTGGCGGTCTTCCAGAATATTATCTAAGACATCAACATGATCTCTTCGTTGAGGAAAAACGTTTTAATCCAGCCATGGTGACCATTGGTCGTATGGATACAATGTCAGATAAAGAAAAAGACGATCTCAATGCTTATATTGCCTCTATTGATATCCAAAAAGAAGCACCCACTTTAACTATTCCGACTTTTGCCGGTAATGCCAAAAAAGGTAAAAAATTATACAAGGGTGACTGCAAAACCTGTCATGGTCGCAAGGCTGAAGGTAAAACGAAGAAAAAGGCACCGCCAACCTCATGGCAGTATTCCGAATATCTGTTAAGACAAATAGATTTTTTCAAAGACAAAGATCGTCTACATGATAATGATGAAGAGGATGAAACATTTGAAGACTATTCCAAGGAAGAAATTGTTGATATTCTAACTTTTATTTCAACACTTGATGATGAATAAATTAGAGACTTTAGCCCAATTAAAGCCTTCAGCTGAACTCTTAATCTAAACACAATCTATTTATAGGATAATACTATGAAACTTTTAAACCTTATTATTTTAAGCTTTTGCTTAATTCTCATTCAAAATAGCTATGCTTCTGAATTAACACAAAAAGAAACTCTGCAACTTTCTATTGTTGACATTAAAAACTCTGTTCTTAAAATGCCGCTTGATAAAGGAGTGAGTGTCACTGATGCACGCCAGTCCATTAATTCAAAAGCCGCAGAACTTAATATGAAAAGTGTTGGCTACCTGCCAGTATCCAATGAATTAAAAGCACGTGGTCTTAAGCCTCGTCACCTTGAAATTTTTCAGTTCTGTAATCCTGAAGATGCAATGAAAATGGTTGAGTTTAATACATTATACGCAGCTTTCATGCCTTGTAGAATTTCACTTGTTGAAGATACTAAAGGCAACCTCTGGCTACAAATGATTAATCTGGATATGATTATTGATAAATATCCACTTCCTGAAGATCTCAGAAGAATTGCTATAACAATTAATGCACAAATGCTGGCAATTATTACAGCCGGTGTTAAAGGAAGCTTTTAGTCCTTAACATTATCATTATTCATGGTTGAGCCAAAAACTCAACCACATCCCTTTCTAATTCGGTATGCTAAGTTTTGCAAAGCACACTTCAAAAATGGCTGTTAAAAAGAATTCGGCGTGAAGAGTCCTGCACTCTGTCTGCCAGAAGAATTTATATCCTTCCCACTCGTGAAGGGATTATTTATTCTCTGCTTATTCTGATTCTATTAGCTGCTGCAATTAACTTTAATAATTCTCTTATTTTTTTCTTCACATTTCTAATGGCCGCTATGGGCATTATTTCCATGCACATGACACAAAACAATTTACTTAATTTACAATGCTCTATTGCTCATGTGACTCCAGTTTTTTGTCATCAAACTTTAAGTTTACCTCTGATCATACAATCTACAAAAAAAAATCTTTCAACTAATCACTATTCAATTGCCATTGAATTAGAGCATAATAATTTATTATTTACTGATATTTTTAAAAATGAAAAAAGTATTATACAACTCAATACTCCTACCACTACACGTGGACAATTCCTATTACCAGACTTGACCGTATCAAGTCGTTATCCTTTAGGCTTATTTCGAGCATGGGCTAATATAAAACTACAATGCAATGCCATTGTTTATCCACAACAAGTTATGAACAAAACATATCAGGCTGTTAGTGGAACTGAAAGCGAAGGACAATCTCCAAAGGGAAGAGGCTTTGATGATTTTAGCGGTTTTAGATCTTATCAAAGTGGAGACTCATTAAAACATATACACTGGAAAGCTTATGCCAGAGAACAGGGCTTATTATGTAAAACTTTTTCCGGCAGTAATAATCATGAGTACTGGCTCAACTATAATGAGTTATCAGGTGATAGTGAGTCAAGGCTTGGTCAGTTAAGTTATTTAGTTGTACAGGCAGAACAACTAGGTGATCGTTATGGACTAATATTAACTAATCAAACAATTCACATTAGCAGTGGCTCAACACACCAGCATCAATGCCTTAAGGCCCTTGCTCTTTTTCAGCAGATTGAAAATGCAGCATAGACTACCTAATAGCTCTGCATCTTTTTCATCATCATTGAGCCTGATGATGAATAGCTTTAGTATTTACAGCTCACTCCCTATCATACTTTTTATTACCATGTTGCCGCATTTATGGACTATTTCAATCACCATATCCTTTGCCAGTCTTTTTTTTCTGGGCTGGTTTTTTCTTCATAGCTTAGGCATTGTACGACTACCCCATAAATACCTGACTTTTCTATTACTGCTCTTATCTATTTTTATTTTAGTACTGAACTATGGGTTTACTTTTTCTCAAAAATCTTCCATCAGCTTATTATGTCTAATGCTCAGCCTGAAATGTATGGAAGTAAAAAATGAACTGGATAGACGAAATATTTTTCTGATTCTCTTTCTTAGTTATTTTGTTCTAGTGACCCACTTTTTATACTCTCAAGATATTTTTCTGCTGATTTTCAGCCTGATCAATACTCTTTTTATCACACTTTTATTAATTTCTTTTAATCGTAAGCCCCAGGGGATTTTGTCCTTTTTAACAAATATCTCCTTATTATCCAAACTGTTCTTAAAGGCAGTACCAATCGCCATTATCTTATTTTTGTTTTTTCCACGAATTCCCGGTCCACTATGGACTTTACCGGACGATAGCAGCACAGGAACTACTGGTCTATCTGATGAAATGTATCCCGGCAGTGTTTCAGAGTTATCTAACTCTGAGAAAATAGCCTTTCGTGTGGATTTTAAAACTTCTCCACCCGCTGCAGATAAAATTTACTGGCGTGGTCCGGTATTAAGTCAGACTGATGGGTTTTTGTGGTCACAACACAAGTCTGCTAAAAAAGTTCCTATTGCTAAACTCAATCAATTTGTCAGTCATTCAAAACAGCCTGT
>JADFVK010000077.1 GCA_015222495.1 Pseudomonadota bacterium | reverse complement strand
TACACTGGTGCTGCAGAAACCGAAGGGGTCTACTTCAAACGGTATGTACCAGTGAAATTGCGCAGCGATTATGACAAGCGGTCAGGTAGTTTACATAATAGTCATGAATTCAAGCACCGTTCTTTGTGGGCTAATCTGGCTTCAGTAATTGTTGTATTGTCTGTTGTTGTCACTTCAGTGTATTCGCTCATTCACAACATGGACCTGTTCCGGTCACCTATCGATCTTGAACCCGATGAAATTAGTAAACTTGATTATACACAGCATCGATGGCAGCGAGTGACTGACAACAAACTACCCGATCTTCCCTCGGTGCTGGCAAAGATGAATATGAAGGGTTTTATCGTTCCGTACAACAATAAAAGCATCGACTCTTTATTTAACGGAGTCAATCTGAGACAGCACGCACTTAAACATTGGCGAAACTTTGCCAAGCGGAACCGGCTATACATTAAACATTGTAGATGGAAAAATCTGATTAAATGTCAGAGGCTGTTTAAAGATGGGATTATCCTTGTCCCGCCTGGATACTGGGATTTCGAGTTGCTGGATTTTGTACTTACTAATGGTGCAAACGTCATTGCTTATGGGCCGCCGGCTCAATTATTTAGTGTTGCAAAAGATAAAGCGATCCAATGGCATGGCCTAACATTTGAGGAAGTACTAAAAAAGGAAAGTGGTGGTTTAATACTGCGAGGCGATCAGCTACTGACACTTGGATTTGACGCTGGCCTAATCCTAAAAGCCTCTTCACCATTTGATGGTTTCCGGGCGATTTCTGCATCACCACAGGCTGTATCAATCGGTAATATCTACGATGCAAGTGGTGAAAATGAAACCCGCTTGTTTGCAAAAACAATAGGTTCTGGCCGCCTGGTATGGATGGATTTTGCACCCGATCCGAAAGATCACAACCCCGAAATTAATGTTAAACATTTGAATGCATTGAACGCTTCAATCTTTCGCTATTTGTCACGACAAATTTATACGGATATCGCGATGTGGCCGCAAGCAAAACATTTTGCCGCATTGATAGAAGAAGACACTGAAGATCAATTTGATAATGCGAGAGCTGTTGTAGACCTGATTAATAAAAAAAATTATCCGATCAGTTGGTATATTTTGTCTAATTTGGCACTTAAACATCGGCAACTCACTCAGGATATGTCAAAAATAGGTGAAATTGCTTGTCACGGTGACCACCATGGAATATTCACAAAAAGTAGCCGGCAAGACCAGGTAATCCGCATTGCTCGTTGCCAAAGAGTTCTGACTGAAATCACTGGCGTTAAACCTCTAGCATTTAGACCGCCAGAGGAAGAGCATAACGATTCTACTATAGATGCCATCGTTAACAACGGTATGACGCACTACATTGCAAATAACACACCAGACCGGGCAGTTCCGGAGATACAAGTTTCGCTTGTTAGCAGAAAGTCGCTTGTATCCATACCACGTATGGTCAGTGATGACTACGAGATGTGGCACACCAGGAACTTGAATTATACGAATACTATTAGCCTGATAGATGAGGAAATAACCTGGATGAGCCACATTGGTGGGCTCTATATGTATAGTTTTCATACTCAGTTTATGAATAGCCCCGATAATTTAAACGCTATCGAACATCTTGGTGATAAGCTAAAACAATTAGACGCCTATTTCGCCACATCCAAGAATATTGCTGACTGGTGGCACTTTAGGACGGCTTTGCAGCGTAACGAAGGGGTTACAGAAGAACAATTTTCCCGGTTTAATCCGATATTGTTGTCCGTTAGTGAGGAAGGACAATTAGTAAGAACCCCCTATCGTGTAAGCAAAAAATAATAATTTAAATAAAATATCATGCTTCCCCACAATATTAAAACAGCTCTGGTTGATCAGTCAGCATATGTGATATTAGTGATAATACTACTTGTTTGCTGTCAAATTTCCAGCGCAAAAGATTTATATACAGTGGGAGGAGCTAACAGTAGCTCATCTGATGAAATTGATCTGAATACCATACAGTTCAGTTACATTAGTAATCGTCGTGAACAATTCTGGCCCTACGTAGAATCCGCAGATTCTGAATGGGACTGGGGTATTAATCTTTACCGCTATTATGGACAAGCAACCGGAACGGATTTTACTGGCCACCACCTGGAAGGAGTGTTTGGTTGGCATTATTCCGATAAATCCTATTTTAGAGGAACAATTGGTATTCACCGCCTGGATGTACCGAGCCTTGACAACCAAAAGGATCAAAAGACATATGATCTCCATGCACAGTTCGGCATAACGAGGAATTTCTACCTGTTAGTTAACGCCTCAGAAGATTATGTCTACCAACTTGGATTACAACCGGCCGCTGCAAGGGAGTTTTTGAACGCGGAAAGGTGGGAAGCGGGATTCGAGTGGAAACCAATCGAGTCAATTCGTGTTTCCAGCACAAGCTCAATATGGAATCTGAGCGATTCCAACACCAGGCGGGAAAATATTGCAAGACTCCTTTATGGAATATCACCAGGTTGGCCCTGGATCTGGATAGGTGTGTCATATGAAGAGCTGGAATACGATATTGTGAAGTCCGGGTATTGGACACCGGCAAGTTTTCGTTCTGTTGGGCTTATATTCGAAAGTAGTTTTCCTGTCAGCGAGAATTTATCGGGCGCATTGTCTGCAAGCCTGACCAACATCAAGGAAGACAATAATCCGGAGGGAAACGGTGGCTCTATTACTGTTGGTGTCGACTATAAACTAACCGAAATCCATACGCTCAGGTTCGAGTTCAATCGTATTCTTAGTTCGCAACAGAATTCAGACTGGACTGAAAATACCTATAGCCTGTTACTAAATGGTTCTTTCTAGCCGATACTCTTAGCGTCCAACCTGAACGGAGAAATATTCGACCTCTGTTCTACCTTTACCATGGTCAATTTCGTTGCCTAGTTCAACAGTTGCGATGTAATGTTCCCGATCAACATAACCATGTCTGACCAGATAATTAACGAATTTCATCATATCCAGTTTAGCCTGCAATACCGG
>JADFVK010000076.1 GCA_015222495.1 Pseudomonadota bacterium | reverse complement strand
TTTCCACAGCCAAAGAAAGTTTAGTAGCATAATACTACCCGCTAACCAAATCAGTATGGGCGCATAAATAGAAAGAATTAATAATAAATATGAAATCCCGTGAAGATATAATTGAATTTTAGAAGATTTTGTTGTGATAATTTTTTTCATATTCGGTATTAAACTGATAGAGCCTGGATGTTTCATCGACAGTTGCTGTAAATTCAGATAAATAAGAAATGGTACAATTTTCTGCAGCATTCCGATCATTGCAGAGATTGCCAGTCCATAAACCAGTAAAATAGCCAGAGTCATTTCAAATTGAGAGGCTAAAAATTCATAGTCTCCAGTTAATCCTTGCTTATAAACCCACCAGATAAATATCGCAGCGATCAAAGAAATTATAGAAAGGTAAAAAAAATTAATTGTTGTATCAGGCAATTTTCGTTTTCTTTGCCCAATAAGCCTTAAGGTATAAATTGAAAAAAACATCAGTTCTGCTGATAACACTATAGACATAAAATTTGAGTTAATAAATAAAATAATACTCAGGGTGGATACTATCAATAAAGATAAAACTTTTAAATAATTGACTGAAAATTCTGGAGTGACATAAAACATCGGTATAATTTGTGAACTAACGGCCATAATTAATAATACGACCCAGCCTGTTAAGCCCCATAAGGCATGGCTATTGGTATATTGTCTGAAATTAATTTGTAATTCAGGAAAACTATAGGCTAGAAGAATATATAATCCCAAACCTATGGTAATTGATAAAACAATGAACAAAATTCTTAACAAAAAAACCATCAAGTGATTTTCTAATTTAGAAATCAATAAAGGAAGTAATGATAGTGCAAATAATAAAATAGCACTTGACAGTGAGACCAAAGCGACTTGATATAATAGTCTGTCTTGAATTAGGAAAGCCAGACATAACAGTACACTGCCGATGTTCAGAAAAACATGCACAATAGGGGCAATTATTTTACATTGTGGTATTAACTGCCCCATCATCACTGGAATAAACTGATATAAGGCTCCTATCATCACCATCAACATAAAACCAATCGTTAGAAGATGCGTCAAAGCCAGATTATATGAATGCCATCTGGATTGCCACAATTCAGGACCTGAATAGAGTATTAATATTGCGGCAAGTATACCGAAGAAAGGGGCAGTTAAAAAAAATCGTACGGGGATCAATGGCGGTGGAATGGTGTTAAAGGAAAGGCCTTTATTTTTCATCACAAACTCTAAAAATATTATGCACTGAAGGATGCATTACAAAATTCATGTGTGAGCAAATCCTGTTTACTCCAGATAATAATTTCCCATGGAGTTTGCGTTCCAGAAAACATTCTGAAGGAAAAACCATTCTCATCTAACATTTGCAGCAAAGGCAGGGGTTGCTTACGATGAAGCATACGAATATATTCACCTTTTTTTAATCGAGCCAGTTGAGCTAAAATTATTTCAAAAGGTTTAGGTGCTTCATCCTCACTCACATCAATGAGAATTTCCTGTACTAATTTATCTGTCACTAATTATTGATTCATTTTATCAATAAGTGCTGCAACATCGGGCATGGAATGATCTATCATGGGATAAAGCATTTGCTCTTCTTTCATATTATGCTGCTGCATAGTCATCATTAAAGTTTCACAAAGACCTAAAAACTGATCGCTGTCTTTATCAACAGTAGACTTATTAATTTCATTGACTAATGCCCGCATCTGTTCATGTTCTATGCGCATCATTTGAGTGGGTCCACCAACTGATCCGGTCTGTGCTTCAAACTCTGGAAATAAAATATTTTCTTCCCGTAAAAAATGCTCTTCCAGCTCAGCAGAAAACTCTTGCCATTGCGTTATACCCTTATTCCAATCACCATTAGCAACCGAAGCTTCAGCTATTACAAATAATTCATCACATTCTTTATGATGTGCTGCCATAAAAACATTTATAGTACTTGTTAGCAAAGTATTTTCCTTCAATTAATCACATTTTAGGTTTTTAATTTCAATGCTAATAATTCTATATTTCTATTAAAAAACAACCTTAATTCATGTCAAGGTTTTGGCGGATTAATGCATTTTGATTGGCTAATATTTGATGGGAGTTTCCAGTGAAGATAATTTGACCTTTTTTCTTTTCCAGTTGATATTCATACATTGGGTCATAGTATGAGGTTAATAGTTCTTCAATCCATTGACGATGCCCTTCGATATCCCTACGAGCTTGATGAACTGCCAATGCTTCTGTCATTAAAGCATGAATCTTTTGATAGCGTTCCCCACCCAGGCGTTTTTTTATTCTATCCAGACTGGATAATAAGTATTCTGAAAATAACTTAAACGATTCACTTTTATCATCCTTAGCATGAGAAGATTCCCTGTCAGCACAATAATTCTGATAATAAATTTCCAGATCAATGACATAATCTTTTAGCGTGACACCAATACGATAGGAAATATCTTCATCCAGCATCACCAAAGGTGCCTGTTTCATCTTTTCCTGTAATGACAGAGGTAAAACACGACTGCCAATTAAACGACTTTCATCTTCTAACCAAAATTGCTGCATAGCATGATGACGATATTTCATCAATAAAATAGAGAGAGAGTTTTCAAAATTAATCTGTGAAGGTTGTCCATCAGGAAAACGCCCAAAGCTGGAACCCCGGTGATGTGCAAGAGCTTCCAGATCAACAGATTGACTCAGTTCTTTTAATAACCAGGTTTTTCCTGTACCGGTTTTACCACCTAAGATTACAAAATCAGATTTAGCTATTGAGTCTTCCAGTTCATCAAGTAAAACCCTACGCATAGCCTTATAGCCACCATTGACGATAGGAATATCAATACCACTTTCTTTCAGCCATTGCTGACTGGTTCGCGAGCGCAAACCTCCCCTAAAACAATAAAGGTAGGCATCAGGATTGTCTTTAATAAAATTCTGCCATTGTTCAAGGCGATATTGCTTTGTCTCGCCACTCACTAGTTTATTACCCAGCTTAATTGCTGCATCCTGACCATGACGTTTATACCTGATTCCCACATCATGACGTTCCTGATCG
>JADFVK010000075.1 GCA_015222495.1 Pseudomonadota bacterium | reverse complement strand
TATTTAATATATCAGGAAACAAATATCGGTTAATTGTTTCTATTGATTATGGCCGTCAGGCTTGTTTTATTAGGTTTATTGGTACGCATAAACACTATGATGAAATTAATGCAGAGGTAGTATGATGGAAATTCAACCCATTAAAACAGAACAAGATTACAATCAAGCTCTTGCAGAAATTGAACAATGTTGGGGAGCAAATGAAGGTACTGAAGCTGGAGATAAATTAGATATTCTTTTGGTTTTAGTTGATGATTACGAGAGTGTACATTACCCAATTCTCCCCCCAGATCCAATTGAAGCTATTAAATTTAGAATGGAGCAAATGAATCTTTCAAGAAAGGATTTAGAGCCTTATATTGGTGGGCGTGGAAGAGTTTCAGAAGTATTGAATTACCAAAGAGGTTTGTCTTTGAATATGATACGAAAATTACATTCAAAATTATCTATTCCTCTAGAAAACCTTATTGGTGAAGTGAGAAATGCATAATTAAGCAAGAGTTAGTTTCTTTCCAGTGTGATTTTAGCTTAAAAAATTAATTACGCGATGTTTTATATGAAAATAGAAAGCTAGACGTAAAGTATTCTACGCTGCTTAAGGAATCTCTGATCAAGTCTAATTATTTTTATTTGCTTCTAAATTTTGAACATAATGGTGCCTTAGCATAGAATCTTCAGGAATCTGTACTTTTTCATGTGAAGTAAATAGATTTTTTATGCTCTTGATTAAAGCCATGGTGTATCCCTTTATAGGGCTATATGTGTAAATTTTTTGTAACTATTCAGCGAAGTTGAGTAGTTACAAAAAAGAAACAACTCCATACCCTTTTAAAAATATGGAGTTGCCTTTTAAGCTCTAAATAGAATCAGGTGGATTAATAGCATCAAGCTCAGCTTGTGCACAATTAATAGCCCCTTCTTAATAGTTGATAAACTAGAAAGGTTAGAACATGTTGACGTGCTGTTTTGTCCAACTTGTGAACTAGCATCAAGTGTCGCTTGTGATGATGAAATATCAATCATGGCGTCTGACATCATGGTTTTACCCGTCGAACAAGCACTTAATATTAATAAACCCGTTATCACAAACATTAACTTCGTTTGTTTTAATCGCTGATTAGTCATGGTAACCACCTATTAGTTGGTTGAAGAACCAATAGTTGCGGCAACAGCTTTACCTTTCACACCACATTCTGGATGTCCACCTTTACCATAAGTAATCTGTTCAAAATTACCTGCTTTGCCTAGTCCAGCATGAAACGCTTTACCGAGTCCACTACGTGTTCTCCAAGCAACATTATGGTCAGCACATGAAATATCACCACTGACACCGATAGCACCAATCACTTCACCACCACCAAATACATTAACACCCCCCGATTTTAAACCATTCACTGGGTCGTTAGCTGTACCGTATGCTAATGGGTCACCACGGTAAGCAACACGTGGGTCAACTGGGTTACTGAACTGTAAACCGTATAATGCGTTGCCATCTTGAACTGTTGGGAATAACCACGCAGTTGAAATTGATGAGTTAACATTGCTGAATGCATTCGCTGTATTGGCTTTTTGTGCTGAAATCACACGACTACCTGGCCAAGGGTCAGGTGTCACATTACCTGTATTCGCACTGGAAGCTTTAACCACTGCACAAACCACACCATATTCAATGGGTCAGCCAGCTTGATTATTAATAATTATTGAAACTCTTTAAAGAGCCAGCACCCAAGTCAAGCTGGCGGACCCTTTGTTTTAATGCTCTAAATCAATAAAAAAGCTTAAAACTGGGTGTTTCTACTCATGTTTTAAAAATCATTCCTCTGTAATATACATACAAACCTGTTGATCCTCTCCACCCAAGCACCTATGCGGAGTTGTTCTGACTTTATAGAAAGATAAAAATACAGGTTCTCAGGATGTATGGGGATCTCAATCATTGACTATCACTAAAACTAAAAAGGTATATAAACCTTTTTTTGTTATCGTTGCCAGTTTTATTTATATGCTTAGCTATGCTTGATATCAGTAGAGATATGATTGGTTATGGCAAAAAACCACCACATCCTAAATGGCCAAATGCAGCACGTTTGGCCATTAATTTCGTGATTACTATCGAAGAAACTGTGGAGCGAAATATATTACACGGTGATAGCAGTTCAGAAAATTATTTAACTGAATTAGCTATGCGAGAGACTATGCTGGGTCAGTGTGATTTATTTTCTGAATCGATTTTTGAATATGGTTCACGTTGTGATTTCTGGCGTTTGCTTGATTTATTTGAACAGCATCAAATGAATATTACCACCTGGGCAAGTGGTATGGCTTTAGAAAATAACCCTGAACTTGTGAGGCATCTGGCTACCCAAGGTCATGAGATTGCCGGACACGGTTATCGCTGGATTGATTATAGTCAATTTGATCCTGAACTGGAACGAGAGCATATAGACAAAACACTTACTATTATTAAACGTTATACAGGAGTGGTCCCCTGGGGTTGGTATACCGGACGAAAAAGTCTGCAAACACGCCAATTAATACAGGAAGCGGGGCTACGTTATGATACAGAAAGTTATGTCGGTGCTCTGCCCTATTGGCAAGTGTTTAACGATAAGCCACATTTAATTATTCCTTATAGCTCTGATACAAATGATGCAAAATATTATTTAACCCCAGGCTGGATGTCTGAGGATGATTTTTTGAATTATTTAATCTATACAGTGAGCTGTTTATACCGTGAAGGTAAAAAATCACCAAAAATGATGACGATTTCACTTAATGCGAGAATCAGTGATCATCCCGCACGTGCAGAAGTGATACACAGGTTTTTAGCTTATCTGGCAGATTTTCCCGATATCTGGATATGCACCCGACAACAAATTGCCCAGCACTGGTATCAGTATCATCCTTATC
>JADFVK010000074.1 GCA_015222495.1 Pseudomonadota bacterium | reverse complement strand
GGTGCTGGCTTGGGTATACGTTTTTTAAAACATATATCAAGAACCGGTTTATTACTGCATTTTATTGATATCAATCCTTATGATGATGGTGATCCGGCAGATAGTTTTATTGCTATTGAAAAAGAACTGGAAAAATATAGTGATGAGCTGATTAATAAAGAACGCTGGCTGGTGATTAATAAAACTGATCTGCTGGATGAAACGGTGCGTGAAGAAGAATGTCAGAAGATTATAGACAAACTGAATTGGCAGGGGCCAATATTTAAGATATCAGCAATGAATAAACAAGGTACCCGTGATCTTTGTTTCTCCATTATGGATTATATTGATCTGGAGAAAAAGAAACAGGATAAGGACAGTGGTGCTTTGCTGGAAGAGACCGATGATCATGCAGAAATTACAGCAGGAACGTATGATGCTGTCACAGGAAAAATAATTAAGTGAGTATACGTACTCGACAGGACCTTCGTACTACACGGCGCTGGGTGGTTAAAATTGGCAGTGCATTATTGACCAATGAAGGTGCTGGTCTGGATTATCAGGCAATTTCATTATGGGTGAAACAAATGTCTGAGCTGATTAATAAAAATATTGATCAGCATGAAGGTTTGGAAATTGTGCTTGTTTCATCGGGTGCTGTTGCTGAAGGCATGAAGCGCATGGGTTGGAATAAACGTCCGGACTCAGTGTATAAGTTGCAGGCAGCTGCTGCAGTGGGGCAAATGGGATTGGTGAAGGCTTATGAGTCGCAGTTTCAACAACATGATCTGCATACAGCGCAAATATTGTTAACACATGATGATCTATCCAATCGAACCCGTTATCTGAATGCTCGCTCTGTACTATTAAAACTGATTACACTGGGTATTGTCCCGGTGGTTAATGAAAATGATACAGTAGTCACTGATGAAATTCGCTTTGGTGATAATGATACACTGGCGGCTCTGGTGGCTAATTTAATTGATGCTGATCTTTTGGTCATTTTAACGGATCAAGAAGGAATGTTTGATAGTGATCCCAGACAAAATTCTTCAGCTAAGCTATTAACTGAAGTAGATGCACTTGATAGTTGTCTGGATAGTATGGCTGGGGATAGTAAAGGTGCTCTGGGACGTGGTGGAATGGCAACCAAACTCAGAGCAGCACGATTGGCTGCTCGTTCCGGCACGGCTACGATGATTGCTTCAGGTAGACAAGAGGCTGTTTTAAATAAAATTTTTCAGGGTGAATCAGTCGGTACCTTATTAATGGCCAATCAGGAACCTTTGGGGGCCAGAAAACAGTGGTTAGCCGGACATTTACTGATGAAAGGTGAATTGATATTAGATAAGGGTGCTGCTGAAGTTTTGAAACGTAAAGGTTCGAGTTTATTATCTGTGGGTGTTAAAAAAGTGAGTGGTCACTTCTCTCGAGGTGATATGGTAGCCTGTTTTGATGAAAATAATCAGGAGATTGCCAGAGGGCTGATTAATTATAATAGTGAAGAGTCCGATAAAATTAAGGGCTGTGCCAGTAATGAAATTAGTCGTCTATTGGGTTATGTAGATGAAGCTGAATTAATTCATCGTGATAATTTATTTGTTATTTGAAATTTTATTGTCTGAAGGCTGATATGTGAAATAAATGATTAATGCCTTGATCTTTCACTCATAATATCGGATAATCTCCTGCTTTAAAAATTAGCCCGATTAGAACAATCAGCAAGAACTATTTACAGAAATTTTAGGAGAATACATTGGCCAATTCAGCCCAAGCTAAAAAACGTGCTCGTCAAGCCGTTAAACGTCGTACCAGAAATGTCGCAAAACGTACAGAATTCCGTACCGTACTTAAAAGTACAGTCAATGCAATTGAGTCAGGTGATAAAGAAGCTGCAAACAGTGCGTATAAGTCTGCAGTACCTATTATTGATGCTTTGGTTAGCAAGGGTCTTATTCATAAAAATAAAGCTGCTCGTCATAAGAGTCGCTTAAATGTAAAAATTAAAGCACTTGGCTAGAATATATGCAAATAGCTTGTGCGGTCTTAATGGCTAATTTATCTGTAAAAAGATACTAGTAACAAAAAAAGCCGAGCTCTGAAGAGTTCGGCTTTTTTTATGCTTAAAGTTTAAGGTTATGAGTACCCGAATTTTTAAATCCACTATTGTTGTCAGTTTAATGACCTTCTTATCCCGAGTATTGGGTTTTGCTCGGGATGTCATCTTTGCGCGTGAATTTGCTGCCTCTGCAGGGATGGATGCTTTTCTTATTGCATTTAAAATTCCTAATTTTATGCGCCGGTTATTTGCTGAAGGTGCATTCAATCAGGCTTTTGTGCCGACATTAGGAGAATACAAAGAAACTCAGGATAAAGAAGCTGTTAAAGATTTGGTTCAGCATGTTTCCGGAACACTAGGTGGTTACTTATTTATTATTACCATTGTTGGTGTTGTAGCAGCCCCCTTACTGATCATGCTCTTTGCTCCAGGCTATTTGGAGTCACAAAATCAGTCGCAATATGAGTTAACTGTTAACTTATTACGCATTACCTTTCCCTATATTCTATTTATTTCTTTGGTGGCCTTTGCCGGTGGTATTCTCAATACCTATCAGCAGTTTGCGGTGCCTGCATTTACCCCGGTGTTACTTAATCTATCACTCATAGCATCCACCTGGTGGATTGTTCCGATGATGGATGAGCCAGTCATGGGACTGGCAATTGGTGTTTTTATTGCGGGTCTGGCACAGCTTTTATTTCAACTGCCCTTTATTTCTCGTCTGAAGTTGTTAACTATGCCACGTTGGAATCCAGCCCATCCGGGTGTAAAACAGATTTTAAAACTAATGATCCCCGCCTTATTTGGTGCTTCTGTAGCCCAGATCAATTTGTTATTAGATACAATTATTGCCTCATTGTTAGTGACAGGTAGTATCTCATGGCTTTATTATTCTGATCGCTTAATGGAGTTCCCATTAGGTATTTTAGGTGTGGCTCTGGCCACGGTAATTTTGCCGGGTTTATCTAAACAACATGCAGCACAATCCAAACAAGCTTTTTCAAATACTTTAGACAATGCCATTCGCTGGGTCATTTTTTTGGGTATTCCTTCTGCTATCGGACTTTTTATGTTGGCAGAACCTATTATTACGACATTATTTGGCAGTGATCAGTTTCTTAAACGGGACATAGAAATGTCTTCCATGAGCTTGATGGCCTATAGTTTTGGTTTGCTGGGTTTTATTCTAGTGAAGGTTTTACTACCGGGGTTTTATTCACGAAAAGATACTAAAACTCCAGTTAAAATAGGTATCATTGCACTTTCAGTGAATATGATCTTCAATATCATTATTGTCTTGCCTTGGTTTTTATTAGATTATCCCGGTGCTCATACAGGCTTGGCTATAGCGACTTCTATTTCGGCTTTTACTAATGCTTTTTTACTCTATCGCTGGTTACGTATTCATGAAGTATACTGGCCATCTAAGGGCTGGCCTAAAGTCTGGATACAGGTAATTTCTGCTAATCTGATGATGTTACTTGTTTTATATCTTGGACAGCATGAATTAGAACAGTGGCTGCAGTGGACTGCATGGCAGCAGATAAGCCAATTATTATTTACTATTGGCCTGGCCATCAGTATGTATTTCTTATGTTTGTTGTTACTAGGGGTCAAAAAGCAACAATTTTTCTCTGCAAAGTAAACACAGCCCTACTTTAAATCATTATATTATTGTAAAATGATATGTTTTATTCAGAATAAAATAACCGAGACAATTGTTTAATGGAAATCATTAGAGGATTACATAATCTAACACAGCAAAAGCGGGGCTGTGTGGCGACGATTGGTAATTTTGATGGTGTTCATAGTGGGCATCAAAATATCCTGATGCAATTAAAAAAGAAAGCTGAAGCTGCTAAATTACAGTCTTTGGTGATCACATTTGAACCACAGCCTCGAGAGTTTTTTGCTCAGCAAGAAGCACCTGCCCGTTTAACTCGTTTTAGAGATAAGGCAGAAATTATTGCTGATTGTGGTATTGATAAGTTATTAGTGATTCATTTTAATCAGTCTTTTGCCAAACTGAGTGCCGATGAATTTGTACAGCAGATTTTAGTTGATAAGCTGGGTGTAAAGTACCTGCAAGTAGGGGATGATTTTCAATTTGGTCAGGGGCGTACAGGTAACTTCTCAACTTTGCTTGAAAGTGGTCAGAAGTTTGATTTTGATGTGGAAAATACGTCCACCTTTGAAATAGAGAATGAAAGAGTCAGTAGTACGCGTATTCGACAGGCATTAGAGTCAGGCGATATGGAATTGACGCGAACTTTATTAAAGCGCCCGTATTGGATGTCAGGTCATATTCAGCATGGTGCCAAGCGTGGAAGAACCATTGGTTT
>JADFVK010000073.1 GCA_015222495.1 Pseudomonadota bacterium | reverse complement strand
ACATCATAGTCAGACCGAAAAGTAGGGTGTTTCCCCTTCGAAACCGCACTGACTAATTTATCCAGGTGCTTAAGTAGAGTTTTATGTTCCTTATGATGTTTTTTTAACTTAGGGTAATCATGCTTTTTCATCAGTTTTTCTTCATCTGAGAAATGTTTATGGGTAAACTCAACAAGCTTAACTAATAAAGCAAGGAGTTCTTTTTTATCTAAGCCGACTTCCACTGAAGTATGAAGGCTATTGACCATCTCAAGAATTTTTTGATGTTGGATATCTATCTCTTTGACATTAATACTATGTCCATCGTTCCAGGTGATTATTGGCATATTTTTCCTTGTTTATTAGATTCATGAATCATTATATTCGATTATATCTGTGGTTACCTTAATCCATCTCAAAAGTATAAAAAATGCCTCCGCCGCTTTTTTCTGAACTACTGGTGCCTTCCAGTTCTATTTGATCGGTTAATTTATATCGGGTAATAAATTCAGTAGCTTCATCACCCATACCTGCATTTACACCGACACTTAAATCCTCATTGATATTAGCACCTGCATAAATACTGGCTTTATCAAGGTTTTCAGTGTTTTGCCCGGTAAGCATCATTGACACAATATCTTTTTCCCGTAATGTATGATCATCTGAAAATGGTTTGATTTGTGGTTTTTTTGCTGAACCTGAAACTTTAATACCGACTTCAATGTCAGCTACTTTTCGTGATGCTGTGAGCTTTATTCCTGGATTATCCAAATAGCCGCCGGCATAAAAAATGGTACCCTCAACAATATTTAAATCCTGTCCATAGGCACGAAAAGTCCCTTCTTTAAGGTGTAACTCCCCACTGGCGGTCATTAATTGTCTTGGTATTTGTTTAATAGCCAATGCACCAATAACATCAGACTTTAGGCCAAAGGCATCTAATTCAATGTTATCTCCAAGTTCTATACTAATATCGAGATCCAGATTGGCAGGTTTTTTTTCTTCTGTACCAATGATGAAGACATCATCTGAAGTACTGACACTGCCTTCCGGAATACCAGAAGGTTCTATGGTCGCTTCGGGAATGATAATTTTACCCTTTATTTCCATCAAGCCATTACTTTGAGAAAACTTAATATCTGGTGAAATAATAGCATAGGCATCAGGTATATCAATGGCAAGAAAATTTTCACCCTGTATATCCATATGCAGTGGAAAACCTTTTTCTTTGTCAAGTTCAATCTGTCCTTGTACTTTAATCTCACCATCACCTGATTGCATTCCACCACTTAAAGTGAGCTCTTTGCCACTATTATTTCCAATAATATTTAAATTGAGTTTTTTGATTTTCAGACCCGCATCATCTATTTCTAACTGGCTGGCATTTATTTTTGTTTCACCAGCAATTCTTGGTTCTTCAGGAGTGCCTGCAAGTGTTAAATTAGCAAGCATAGAACCTTCTAATAGAGTAATAGCAGGTACCAGAGCACTGATAATACTAAGCTCTGTAATATCAATATTAATATTGCCCTTTATGGGGGCTGTCATGGGATCTTTGTCCAGAGCTTTTCTCGGTAGATTAATGTTTCCATCTAGAGTATGTGAGCCCATTTCAATATTCCAGTTAGCCGTAAGTTCTTTGTTATTATAGTCAGCTTCAATTAAGCCATTTTTGTGGGCTAAGCTTATCGCCTGCTGACCAATAGGCTCAATAGTAAGCTCTCCAGGTTGGATATCAGCTTTAATGTGGGCGAGTATTTGAGGGGCTAAGTCAATATGAGCAAATACATCAAGTCCACCGGTGAATTGTTTTATATCTTCAGGTAGAAAGGGTTTTGCTTTATCAAATGAAAGATTTTTTAAGCTGAATTCTGCACTGCCTTTTGCTGCTGTCCAGTTAACTTGAGTACAAAATTCAGCCGTTTTTTCCTGTAGGCATAATGGTGAAACTAAAACCTTATCCGCACTGCCGGAAATTTTACTGGCTTTATTTTGAGCCCACTTCCCAAAGTCAGTACTATCAATGAGCATTTTTGAGATAGTACCATCCCATGCCTGATTTTTTTCATTAAAATTGCCATTGGCCTGAACAGATAATTTAGCCATTTCATGCTGAGCCATAAAGTTAATCTGATGTTTTTCCAATGGACCTTTAAATGTTAATTGTAATTTTTCAATACTCTGACTATCCAGCTCTAATTTCTGAGCGGTGAACTTTAAATCAGAACTGATAGTGGGATTGCTATTGAGTGTGCATATTAAAGCTGCGCTATTTAATTTAATCGTATCATAACTAATATTATGCAGCTTTAAATCCGCATTTAATATGGGTTGTAATTGAGAACCACTAATTTGTCCTTGTCCTATAATGCTGCCTTGGGACTGTGGAAGTATATCTGATAACTTAGCCACATCCAGTGACCAGTTTAAGTCCATTTGTTCACCAAGGTGTCCATGGGCTGTTAGTTTTGCATCGGCACTATGCAGATTAAGGTGATTAATAGTAATATGCTGATTATTAATATCAAATTCACCTCCGCCTGATAGGGGCTTTTGTCTCAATTGACCATTGATATTATTAAGTATTAGACTGGCCTTTAGTTGATCCTCACTTTGCTGACCACTGCTTTGCAGGTCAATATTAAGTGAACCCGGCCATTCATGGTGAAAATGCTGAGGATTAATATTTTGTGTTTTAACTTTTGCCTGCCAGCTAATGTTATTTTTCCAGCCAATTGTGCTATTGATATCTATAGTTCCATCTAATAAGTTACCGTGCATCGATTTAATTTCAATTTGTGAGGCATTACCTTCAGCATTTATCTGCCATCGGCCATCAGGTAATTGATTGCCGGAATGGTCTAGTTTTATGTCTAGAGCATAATTATCCATATCACCCTTTAAGTGAATTTGTGCAGAAAGATTTTCACTATTTACTTTTTTACTATCAATATCTGCAGCAGTATTTATGTAGGGTGCTAAATCAAATGAATCAATACTCAGATCAGCCTGCCATTCTAATTTATCCAGTAAATTTTCAGCATGGGCACTAAGTGATGCATCTAATAATCCATTGATTTGTTGCTTGATATTGAGCTGTTTTACATCACCCTGTATTTTTCCGCTTAGCTTAAGTTCATCCTGTTGTGGAATAATGAGAGTGGTATTATTTTGTAATGAAAGCGGGTACTCCTTTAGTAATGTGATTGAACCATTAATGTTTGATTGTACTTCAGGCATGGTAAGTGCTAACTGATGCAAGATAAGTTGAGAGTTTATTAAATCAGCCTTGAGTTCAATATTATTAATATATATCGTCTCTGCTGCTGGAGCGGAGATAAAATTAATATCACTGACTTGTATTTTTTTTATGATAATATCAATTGGTAATTTAATTTCCGGGAGTTTTATTTGCTCAGATGTTGTGACCGTTTTGGTCTCTTCAGAAGTATCAGTATTCTGTAATTGTTTAAATGTAATACCATCAACTTTAAGATTGTTAATATCAATTTTGAAATCTACTACGCTTTTAGGTGACCAGTTTAAATCAAGTTGTTTGATGATTAGTTGTATGGATTTATCATGATATTCTATTTGTGAAACATTTAAATTGTCCAGAAAATTTCCGGAAACTGAAGAAAATGTAAATGTCTGTGAACTCATATCAGATGCTGATGACAATAAAAAATTAAAGCCTTTATCAGTACCCAGAAGAAAAAATAGTGCACTGCTTAATAACAGAATCAGACTTATTAATACAATAGATATTGTTTTAATAATTTTTTTTAAGCATGTGTTTATGTAGTGCAATACAGGATATTTCATAAGGTAACCTCAAAGCCAAAATAAAAAACGAAGTTATCAGTAGAAATATCTTTATCATCCGTCAGAGGGAAGCCCAGATCGGTTCGTACCAGACCAATAGGTGAAATATAGCGAAGGCCAAACCCAGTGCCCCAAAAAAGTTTATCCAGAGTATCATTATATGAGTTTCCAGTATCAACAAAACCGGCAATAGCCCAGCTTTCAGCTACCTTATGATTATATTCAATGGAAGCAGTCAATAAATTTTTTCCTCCGGTGACCTCACCATTACTATCTGTCGGTCCCAGAGCTTTCCATTTGTAACCTCTGACACTTTGATCTCCACCGGCATAAAAACGCAGTGAAGATGGATATGAGTCAAAATCACTGCTACCAGATAAACCTAATTCACCACGTACATTTAGGCGGCCATTAGTTGCAATGGGAAATAATGCCTGAGACTTAAGGTAAAGACGGGCATAACTGACATCAGAAATCAATTCTTCAGATGCTAATCTGATTTGTCCGGTAAATTCCCAACCATTGCGTGGAAATAGTGCTTTTTCATAATTGAATTTTTCGGCGGAAAAGCCAAGGCTGAGCAGTTCTGTATCTTGCCTGGGATCATCACCAATAGTAAATCTCTCATACTTATATTCAGTGAACAGGGAAGAGTCCCATTTTTGCCATTCAAACCAGTAGCCGACCTGCAGATCAAAAGTATCCCGATCAGTGGTATCTGTATCTTCGGATTCAAATTTGCTGATAATGCCATATTTATCTGTATGAGGATTCCCCGTAGGTATCCAGTATGAGCCACGAATATAGTTTTGTTTTGGAGAAAATTTAGAGATAACATCACTATTGTGACCAAGGCGATTAATACGACGGTTTTTCCAGCGCAAACTCAAATTGGTTTCAATTTGAGTATCATAGCCTAAGCCGACTGAAAACTTATGCCGTTTTGATGGTTCCAGAAAAATATCAATGGGAATTTGCTGCTCTGCATTTACTTTTTTGTAGTCTGCCTGGACATCAGCTTTAGAAAAATAACCGGAAGAAAGCAGATCATCCTGAATTTCTAATAACTTATCCTTGGAATGTGAATCTCCGGGTTTAATATTCTGAATATAAGTCATGATAAAATCATCATTTAGAAAGTCCTGATGAATATTAAAGTCACCCAGATAATATTTAATACCACTATCAAGTGTTAAATGTATTTCAGCATGATTAGTTTTAAGATCAATGAGTACCTTTTTTTGTTGTGTGGAAATTTTAGAATAACCCATGCGTGCAATAGACATAATTAAATCTGACTTGGCATTTTCATAAGTTTCATGAACCAGGATATCGCCAGCTTTTATTGAAAAGTTATCAATGGACTGTAGGACTTCAGCATCATCGTTTGCCGGGCCGATAATGACAATGTTAATGAGATTAAGTGTAACAGCCTTGCCTTTGTCCACAGTATAGGTCGCTAACCAACTATTATCATCGTTTTGTTCAAGAGTGCTTGTCACTATGGCATGATAATAACCAAAGGGGTGTATTGCATCACTTATGTTTTTATTGGCTTTTTTATGTAGTTTTTTAAGCCATGCAAGGGAAAAATGTGGATTATCTATGCTTTTTCTTAGTTCTAAATAGGCCATAGAATTTGCCTTGAGTTCATCGTCAAGACCAATAATCTCAATTTGAACTTTTGGTGGCTTATGACTATTTTTTGTAGTTTGTATGCTTGTATCTGGTTGGTTGGGTGTGCTGGTTCCTGCTAATGCACTATGAGCTATAGCAAATAAAAGGCTAAAAATTACTGCAGGAAGAAGTTGTTTAAAATGATATTTCATCTGTTAGATTATATAATTTTAGATAATCTAATAGCAATATGTTAATGTCATAGTTCCAATTAATAAAAATAAAAACAAAGGTCTTTTATGAATAATCCTAATTTTTTACCTATGCCCGATAATAATGGTTTTTTTGGTGAATATGGAGGGCAACAACTGCCACCTGAACTTAAGGCAATTATGGATGAAATTAATGAGGCCTATCTTGAGGTTAAAGGTACAGATGCGTTTAAAAATGAACTAGCCGAATTAATGACGCATTTTGTCGGCCGACCCAGTCCCATTTATCATGCAAAGAATCTCTCAAAAAAATGTGGCGGTGCGCAAATTTATTTAAAAAGGGAAGATTTAAATCATACGGGTGCTCATAAAATTAATCATTGCCTGGGTGAAGCATTATTAGCCAAGCATATGGGTAAAACTAAGGTACTGGCAGAAACTGGAGCTGGTCAACATGGTGTGGCTCTGGCTACAGCATGTTCATTAGTGGGAATCCCCTGTGAAATTCATATGGGTGAAATTGATGTTGAAAAAGAACATCCCAATGTTATTCGTATGAAAATACTAGGAGCTAAAGTAATTCCTGTGAGTCGTGGAACCCGAACATTAAAAGATGCGGTTGATAGTGCCTTTGAAGCTTACCTCCAGGATCCGGTTAATTCTTTATATGCCATTGGTTCTGTCGTAGGACCACACCCCTTTCCTATGATGGTCAGAGACTTCCAGTCCATTGTCGGTATTGAGGCCAGAGAACAGTTTATGTCTATGGAAAATGTATT
>JADFVK010000072.1 GCA_015222495.1 Pseudomonadota bacterium | reverse complement strand
CGGTTAATAGAAGCAGTGCCTGATGAGTCTGAAATTGATTTAGGTGATATGTTTGCAGGTAAAAATCGTTTTGTTCTTAAGGTGAATGGCGATTCTATGATCGGTAAGGGCATTATGTCTGGTGATTATGTTGTCTTAAAAGATCAAAAAACAGCAAATCATGGCGATATCATATTAGCGTTGGTTGATCTACATGATGCGACTTTAAAAACACTTATATTAAATGATGATGAAACAATTACGCTTCAACCCGCTAATGATGAATTTGAGCCTGTTACCATTGCTTCTGAGAGACTCCTAATTCAGGGCGTTGTTGTCGGTCAATTACGTACCTATCCCTAAATCAGGACTCTAGGAAATTATTTAGTCAATATAGGCAATTACTGTTCGCCCACCATCTTGGTATTCTATTTTTTTAAAACTGACGGCATTGGCAAGCGCAATACCTCGTCCATGATTATCTAGCATCCGACGGTGATCAAATTCAATATATTGACTCCAGTCAAAGCCTTTTCCTTGATCTGTAATAGTAACTCTACGGTTATTTTCCACTAACTCTACTTTTAACGTACCAACTCGTGATTGATACTCTTCTTGCTCTAGACGATCAGTAATTTCTTCTTCCCACAACCCTTTCGCTAATAAATCTGATTTTAATTGATAGCCTAGTTCACAATTTCCATGCTCAATTGCATTGAACATTAACTCTACCAAACCAATAATAATAGATTTTGGCAAACCGAATTTCATTGTTATATATGGTGCTATTTCTCTTACGTCAGAAAATGTTCTAAAGCTAAATTCCTGCTGTTCTAATTTTCCTTCTTCATTACCCTGTTTTAATGAACGATATTCTCTGAAGCTTAGGCTGTGTCTAATCGCTGTTTTCACCGTTTCAATAATGATAACTTTCGTAAATGGTTTTACTATATAGTAATATGCACCTTCCGCCATACCCTCTTCAATTTCGTTTTGTGCCCCACGTGCTGATTGTAAAATAACAGGGATATCATGAAGCTGTTCAGATGATTTAATTTTACTTAGTAACTCCATCCCTCCCATAACTGGCATCATTCTATCGAGTAAAACAACATCAAATTTATCCGGAGAGTTCGATAACAGCTCCCATGCATCCTGGCCATTTTCAGCAGTTGTGATATTGCAGTTAACCGCTGACAAATATTCACTAATTATATCGAGGTTTAACTGTTCATCATCAACGAGTAATACTTCAGCTGTTGCGTTAATTATCATTCTTATTCCTAAAGTTTATTGTATTCATAAAGCCATTTTAATCGCTTAGTCGTTCTTTAATTACGATAAATTTCTCTAAATTATCGTTAAATGCAGTTACTATTTCAGGGGAGAAATGCTTACCTTTTTCATTATTGATCAATGTTGCCGTTGCCTCAATGCTCCATGCTTCTTTATAAGGCCGAATAGAAGTTAAGGCATCGAACACGTCTACAATTGCTACAATTTGCCCTTCAATAGGGATCTCATCGCCACTTAAGCCGAGAGGGTAGCCTGAACCATCCCATTTCTCATGGTGTGTTAAAGCTATAATGCGAGCACATTTTAAAATATCAGACTCTGCTTCTTTTAAGATATCACCGCCTACTTCAGCATGGGTTTTCATCACTTCCCATTCATCACCGTCCAACCTACCTTCTTTCAATAAGATACTATCAGGAATACCTATTTTCCCTAAATCATGCATAGGAGCAGCATTCAAAATAATCTCGGCTTCTTGCTCACTATATGACATTGAGATAGCTAATAGCCTAGAAAACTCACCTACCCGTTGAGTATGCTTGGCAGTCTCTGTATCTCGGTACTCAGCGGCATAGCCCAACCTATCTATTATTTCTTTTTGTGTATCTCGTAATTTTTGTGTTTTTTCTTGTACTGTCTGTTCTAATGTTTGGCTATAGTTCTGAATTTCTTTAAATGCTAAATGCATATCCAATAAATTATTCACCCTAGTCAAAATTTCGTTATTATTAAAAGGTTTTATAACAAAATCTTTTGCTCCGCCACTTAATGCCTTTAAGCACGTTTCATTATCAGATTGTGCCGTTAATACAATAACAGGAGGTGGGAGTTCATAATTAAGTTGTTTAAACTTTAGTAATACATCAAAGCCATTCATTCCTGGCATATTAATGTCTAATAACACTATGCTCGGGCTACTTTTCTCATATAATTCAACCCCGTGATAAGGATCATTCGTTGTTAATATATTGGTATAACCAGCCATTTCAAAGATTTCATTAAGAATATCAAGGTTCATTGACTCGTCGTCAATAATGAGGATCTTCGCTGAATATTTATTTAAATCTTTTATGCTCATATCATTTTAACCTTTAAAGTTTATCAAGTAACAAGCGTACTTTCTTTAGCAAAATATTAGTATGGTATGGCTTGGATAATAAGTTTGAGCGTAAAACTTCATTATCAAATTGAGAGTCCCCCTCATCATGAAAGCCACTTGTTAATTGGATCTTTATATTTGGATGCACCTCACTAACAATTGATGCTAATTCATAACCACTCATTTCTGGCATAATGACATCAGAAAAGAGTAAATCAATCTTTTGTTTTTTAATGACTTTTAATGCTTCTTCTGCACTAGTAACACAGATGACCTGATAACCTGATGCGGTTAAAATATCGGAGGCTAGATCAAGTAAACTAGCTTCATCATCAACAACTAGAATCACTTCTGAGCCCATTTCTGTCATAACTTGCATACTATCTTCTTTCTTTTCACCTTGCTCTTTAGCTCCTTCATATCTAGGAAAATAAAGACTTATTTTTGTTCCTTTATCTATCTCGGAATATACCTTAATACAACCTCCGCTACGATCAACAAAGCCATATACTTGACTTAAACCTAGGCCTGTTCCTCTATCACCTTTTGTAGAAAAGAATGGATCGAATATTTTTGATATCACATTTCTATCAATACCACAGCCTGAATCTGTAATACTAAATAGTACATAATCACCCGATTCCAATAACATCACTCGGGATTCAATATCATTAATTGATACATTCGACGTTTCGATATTTACTTTCCCTTGCCCCTCAATAGCATGCATAGCATTAATTGTTAAATTAACAATCACATCTTCCCAGTCACCGCTATCAATATAGACTGGCCATAAATCATCACCTAAACCTAATATAAGTTTAATACGTGCCGTAAGTGTTTTTTCAAGCATATCCTGCTCATTTAGAACTAGATCGTTAAGATCTACTCGAATTAACTGTGTTGTTTTTTTACGTGTAAACCCTAATAATTTTTGAGTTAACTTAACACTTCGTTGACTTGCATTTTCAATATAATTTACATATTTAAGAAGCTTGGGTTGATCTTCCACTGCTTCTTTGAGCAAGGCGGCATAACCTAAAATAACACCCAACATATTATTATAATCATGAGCAATACCACCACTCAATTTGCCCATAGCATCCATTTTTTGACTACGCCATAGGTTCTCATCGGTATTTTTCCTAATAGTTATATCTTGCACAATAACTAAAAGATGCATCAGCTGCCATGATGAGTCTAGCATCGGCTCGCCAACACTTGAGACCCATTTTATTTCTCCTCCACCTAGCAAAAGACGGTATTCACTTTCCCATCCGATATTCTGTTGAATTGCTTGTTCTATATTTTCAGCTTGAGCTTCACGATCAGATGGGTGAATACAATCTAATAATTTACTAAGAGATAATTCATATTTATCTAAATTATAAATGGATAATAATTCATCCGAGCTTTCTAATGCATTTGAATCAATCGTAAGCTTCCAATGGCCTATTTTTCCAATTTGCTGTGCTTTAACAAGGTTATATTGATTTTCCTGTAAAACTTGTTCTAATGCTTCACGCTTGGTAATTTCTTCTCTTAAGTTGCTAACCTCTTGTTCAAGTCGCTGTACTAATTGAGTATTATATAGCTCTAAATAACCTTCCCTATCTTTTACTTCT
This sequence comes from Pseudomonadota bacterium, assembly GCA_015222495.1. GTDB lineage: Bacteria > Pseudomonadota > Gammaproteobacteria > GRL18 > GRL18 > GRL18. The sequence goes on along the minus strand of JADFVK010000072.1, from coordinate 768 downwards.
TTATTAATTTCTACTTTGCTATTTTTAATTGCTTGAATCGGCAAGCCTAATGTTTCTCCAACTTCCAACAATATCTGTTCAGGCTCTTTAGGCTTTACGATATATTTATCAGCACCGACAGCTATAGCCTCTGTCTTATCTTCATTTTCAGAATAAATAGAACTGTATAAAACCACATAAATATGGGATAAGTTAGGGTTATTTTTAATCATTTTACATAGCTGAAGTCCATCCATAATAGGCATGAGCATATCACTGAAAACTAAGTCAATTTTCTGGGTTAATAATATACTTTGTGCATCTTCACCATTATTTGATAACAACGTTTTATAACCAACTGATTCAAATAGTTGCTTTAACATGACACGATCATCTTCATGATCGTCAACAATTAAAATAGTTTTTCTCTCATCCATCTCTCATCCTTCCATATATAACGTATAAACTTTATTCTTTAATGATTACATCAATTTTCTCTAAGAAGTTCTCGGGTTCAATAGGCTTATTAATTACCAATGGTAACGTTAATATGAACTCACTACCTTCACCATACTTACTTGTTACTTTAATATCAGCACCGATTACAACAGCTAATTTATCACTCAAATATAGTCCTAATCCAGTACCTTTGTAATTATGAGTCAAGTTAGCACTGATTTGTTGAAAGGGCTGAAATAAACGTGATATATCTGATTTTTTTATACCCGTACCAGTATCTTTTACACTAATAGATAACTGCTCTGAATCATGTTGATTAATAGATACTGT
>JADFVK010000071.1 GCA_015222495.1 Pseudomonadota bacterium | reverse complement strand
CTTCGCTGGTTGATCATCGGTTTTTATGTTGATGATTTATCGATGTTATTTCTTGCGCAGCTTATCCACGCTTTTTCTTTTGGTGTATTCCATTCAGTCGGTATATCACTAGTGCATGACTATTTCACTGGAAGTCACCAAGGAAGAGGACAAGCTCTGTATGCTAGTACTAGTTTTGGTGCTGGCGTTGCAGTTGGTAGTCTTATAAGCGGTATGGTGTGGGATCAATTGGGTGCGGAAATACTTTTTGTATTTGCATCATGCTGTACTTTGCTGGCATTGGTAATTGTCTGGGTATTCATTCAGTCGCCAAAATTTAATGGCGGGCATGTGCGCTAAAATAAATTGATATGAGTCACTTAATAGACATACTCCTCTCGACTTACAATGGAGCCGAGTATCTAAATGAGCAATTAACTTCAATTGCAGCGCAAGACATTGATGAATGGCGTCTCATCGTTAGAGATGATGGATCGACAGATAGTAGTGTCTCAATAATTAAGGCGTTTGTGGTAGCTTATCCGGATAGGGTTCAATTTATTTCAGAGCCATCAGTTAGATTAGGTGTGGTTGCTTCTTACGAATATTTGCTTTCTAAAAGTCGCTCACAGTATATTGCTTTTTGTGATCAAGATGATGTGTGGCTGCCTGATAAGCTTAAAATATTAAGAGAATCTATTCAGGACCTAGAAAGTATGAACCTGCCTGAAATGCCAATTTTAATACACTCGGATTTGCGTGTCGTAAATGAATATCTTGAGGAAGTGGCGGATTCATTTTGGAAGTACCAAAAGCTGAACCCCACTAAGATGCAAACATTACAGAGGTTGTTGGTCCAGAATTGCGTTACCGGATGTGCATTGATGATAAATAGATCGTTGCTAAATCATGTTTTACCCATCCCGAAAGATGCAATTATGCATGATTGGTGGATTTCGTTAATAGCAGTTTCAAAGGGTAAAGTTCATCATATAAATTTAAAAACGGTAAAGTATAGGCAGTATGCTGACAATGTCATTGGTGCAAAAAAATGGAGTTTTGGTTATATTATGCAAGGTATCTCTAGAAACGGTGATTTATATAAAAAAAGTATTACAAAAACTCGCAACCAGGCTAAGGCGTTGCTCCAGTCGGGAAAGCTAAGTGGTGAAAAGGCTGAAATAGTATCGCAATATGTCGATTTGTATGAAAGAGATTGGCTTGATAAGCGAATGACGCTTATCCGTTTAGGTTTTTTAAAGTATGGCTTTATTAGAAATGTTGCGTTTATCTTTTGGGTTTAAAAATGAAATTTGCAGTTATTATTCCTACGTATAACCCTGGTAATGCTTGGTTAGAAACTGTTGATGCTATTAATGCTCAGGTAGTTAAGCCGGATGTAGTTCTAATTATTGATTCGAGTTCGCGTGATGATAGTGTGACTATTTCAATCGATGCCGGTTTTCAAGTTAAAGTAATTAAGCAGTCTTTGTTTAATCATGGTGGTACGAGAAATATGGCTATTGATATGTGCCCTGACTGTGAGTTTGCTGTGTTTATGACACAGGATGCTGTGTTAGTAGATAGTGGTTCAATTAATAATCTTTTAGCTCCATTTAGTGATGATAATGTTGCAGCTGTTTGCGGACGTCAACTTCCAAAAAAATCAGCTTCATTAATAGAGGCGCATGCTCGATTGTATAATTACTCTGAGGGTTCTAATGTTAGATCAATACTTGATAGAGATATGTTTGGATTGAAAACGGCTTTTTTATCGAATTCATTTGCTGCATATCGTGTGTCAACATTAAAAGAAGTTGGCTGTTTTCCTGAAGGTGTGATTTTTGGTGAGGATATGTATGTGGCAGCAAAATTGTTGGAGGCTAATCATAAGATTGCCTATGCTGCTGATACTTGTGTCTATCATTCTCATCATTATTCTATTTGGCAAGAAATGAAACGATATTTTGACATGGGTGTGTTCCATTCAAATGAAAGCTGGATTAGAGAAGGGTTCGGTTGTGTTGAAGGTCAGGGCGTTAAATTTGTTATTTCTGAGTTAAAATACTTGTTAAAACATGCATTCTGGTTGGTGCCAGGAGGGTTGTTGAGAACAATGATGCGCTACGTTGGATTTCGGTTTGGATTAATTTGTGATGTTATGCCTTTATATTTAAACAGAATACTGTCGATGAATAAGGGGTATTTTAAATAAGTAAACTAGATGTTTGCTATTTAATAATAGAGTCTGGTTCTAATACTGTGGATTCATCGGTATTTGCCATAAAGGTTGTGTGCAAGTAGTATTTACTCACCAGACTATTTTTAAGATTACTATTATGTATAATTCAGATCGCTGAGGAATTGGCAATATGTAAATTTTTGATTGTTGTAATGTTATATGAAAATTTTTTTTAAAAGTCACGTTAGTATTTTTAGAGCTGTTAAGCGATTAATAGATGTATCAATTGTCAAAGTATTCGACGTATTTTGATATTATTTTATTTTTAGCGCGAGAAACTTATTCTCGTTTTAGACATCCTTAGATGGTTTCGGTGCTCAAATTTGCAATGTGCCAGATGTATTTGAGCATCAGTAATACATCACTCATTATCTTAAATTACCGGTGTTCCTGTGTTTAATATCTCGTATACAACCATTAATGGGCTGAG
>JADFVK010000009.1 GCA_015222495.1 Pseudomonadota bacterium | reverse complement strand
GCATCTGATTTTGGTATCTTAGACAAAATACGAAAACTGGACCATTCAAAAGTGCCGACCACCACCATAAACATCACACCAACCAAAGCCGCCAGTGGTATTTTTGAAATAAGAGCTGAAGCAAACATAATAAAACTTAATAAGAATAATGCTGCAGCAATGCCTGAGACTCGTCCCCGGCCACCTGAATTCACATTAATCATAGATTGACCAATCATGGCACAACCACCCATACTACCGAAGAAACCACAGGTAACATTGGCAAGACCTTGTCCCACACATTCCTTATTCCCACGTCCTCGGGTTTCTGTCATTTCATCAATTACAGTCAAAGTTAATAATGACTCTGTTAGACCAATAGCCGCAAAAGCCAGAGAAAAAGGAGTTATTATAATGAGAACATCTAATATTTCTGAAAAAGAAGACATGGGAATCATGGGAATATGAAATTCAGGAAAGCCACCGGCAATGGAAGCAATATCACCTACAGTTCGTGCAGGAAGACCAAAAACAATCACTAGAGCAGAAACCACTAAAATACCCGCCAGAGGAGCAGGAATTGCCTTGGTATATTTAGGCAAAATATAAATAACTGTCATCGTCAATAAGATTAAACCTATCATCGTCCATAACATCATGCCTTCCATCCACACAAGAGCCTCTCCTCCTTGTGGATCAGGTATTTTGAACTGACCGATTTGAGCAAGAAAGATAACAATTGCCAGGCCATTGACAAAGCCCAGCATAACGGGATGAGGCACTAGACGAATAAACTTACCCAGACGTAAAACCCCGAATAATATTTGAATCAAGCCCATCAGGACCACTGCAGCAAACAAATATTCAACACCGTGTATCACAACCAGTCCAGTCATAATGACTGCCAGTGCACCGGTAGCTCCTGAAATCATACCGGGACGACCACCAAAAACAGCCGTAATCAGGCCTACAATAAAGGCAGCATATAATGCGACTAATGGATCAACTTGTGCCACAAAAGCAAATGCAATAGCTTCTGGAACCAGAGCCAGAGCAACAGTGAGTCCGGATAAGACTTCAGTTTTGAGATTACAGGGGCTATTTTTTGGGCATAGATCAATCATAGAAAATCCAGGAAATTACAAATAATTAAAGATATATTAGTTTATCAATAATCACTAATAGTCTTAAATAAGATGCGGAATTATACTCGTATTATCCTTTTTTTGCCAGTTGCATTTGGGTTAATCTCACCCAGTATTTGACACCTAGAGTCAGTATTTCATCATTAAAATCATATTCAGGATTATGTAAAGAGGCTGTTTCACCATTACCAATTGAAATATAACAGCCCCTGGACTCATTCAAGAGAAAAGAAAAGTCTTCAGAGCCCATACTAGGTGGTGCATCACAAAGGATATTATCTTCACCGACAATATCCAGAGCAGCCTGATAAGCATGCTGTGTTTCCAGCTCTGTATTAATTGTGCAGGGGTAACGCTTTTGATATTTTATTTCTGCTTTAGCACCATAGGCTTCACAACTTGAATGAACAATTTGTTTTAGTTGCTCGATAGTCTCATCCTGCACCTGATGGCACAAACTTCTCACCGTACCTGATAATTGAGCAGTTTGAGGTATCACATTATAACTATCCCCTGCATGTACACGTGTAATAGAAACAACCAGTGAATCGAGAGGATTAAGCTGACGACTACTAATGGATTGTAAAGCATTAATAACAGCAGCAGCTGTCACGATAGGATCAACAGTATTATGAGGAGCGGCAGCATGCCCTCCCTTACCATGAATGGTAATATCAAAGACATCATAGGCAGCCATCACTGCACCACTGCGAATTGAAAACTGTCCTACTTCCAGACCTGGCCAATTATGCATACCATAGATTTCATCAATAGAATATTGCTTAAATAAGCCTTCTTCAACCAGCTTTCTCCCCCCACCTTCATTCTCTTCTGCCGGTTGAAAAATAAAATAAACTGTCCCGTCAAAGTCCTGATGCTCCGCTAAATACTGAGCTGCTCCCAATAACATAGTTGTATGACCATCATGTCCACAGGCATGCATTACGCCCTGATGTGTTGAGCAATACTCTTTATGAGATTTTTCAACAATAGGTAGAGCATCTAAATCAGCTCGCAAAGCAATAGAATGCCCACTATTTCCACATGATAGAGAAGCAATAACCCCTGTGCCAGCCATTCTAGGATATACTTTTACGCCAAAAGATCTCAGCTTTTGTTCTACAAATTGAGCAGTTTTTTGTTCCTGAAAAGCAATTTCCGGAATTGCATGCAGTGCATGGCGCCACTTCACTAATTGTTCTTCATCCAGAATAATATCTTTCATAAATTAGTCTCTGTTGCTTTAGATAACGGCTTTTGAATTTTTTCGGCTAAAGGCTTTTTATTGTTCTTAGCGATAGATTTTTGACTTTGTTTAAGTTTATAGGCAATTAAAATTTTAACTTTATCCATACTATCAGGGTCCAAACGCTGTAGATCAATTAATATAGGCTGTTCATTTGGCATAGACTTCATATAAACCATCACTTGATTAAGCGGTTCATATTCTACTTTATCAATCATCTTCCACTCTAATTGCCGATTAAAATCCTGAATATTAAATAATATAATTTTATCCTTATTGAATACTACTTTATAAACAAAGAAGTGAATTCCACCCATAATAAAAATAAAGCTTACAATAAATAAAACACTGGGTTTAAATCCAAAACGGTTACTGTCCTTATACTTTTTGCGCCAGAGCTTACTGAGAAAGAAGAATAGCAAACCTGCAAGCAGAAGTATAAACATCAAAAAAGGTTTATATTGTATAATAAACTGATCTGCTGTGATTATTAGTTCCATAATTTCTCAAATATAGTATCGTTATTGCATATTATCATAGTCAGTTTTAGATCATAAGTTAAATTAAACCTACATCAGAGGTAACATTGTGCTTGATTTTATTTTTTTCACCAAAAGCCCATGCAAGGTTTTCAAAAGTTTCTTGATTCATTAGAAGTTCCTTATCAAAGCCATACTAAATTTCAGGAATCTATAGAAGAGGAAGGTTATAGCATAGAGATCAGTGAAAATTATGACAAAATGATGGAACTTACTGAGGAAATAATTTCCAATGAGGAGGGTGATTCAGAAATAAAAAATGCCGGAATTACAGTAAATTTATCCTATGGTGATATGGTTCTAGCAGATGTAAATCCCAATATTATTTATAAATTATCTGTTGCACTGGGTGTAGATGAAATCTTAGAGCTAGTCAGTGCGATTGCAGATGCAGTTGAAAATCCAGATATTCAGCCATTATGTAAACGTTAAGCTCCTAGGCATAAAGCAGAGATTCACTAGTCTGACCATCATTCTCCAGGATTTTTCTTAGGTTTTTCAGAGCTTCCAGTTGAATCTGTCGAACACGTTCACGGGTCACACCAATTTCATGACCCACTTCTTCCAAAGTTGCACTATCATAGCCACGTAGACCAAAACGACGTTCCACTACTTCTCTTTGTCTTTCATCTAATAATTCCAGCCACTCAGATAAATTTTCCTTTATATTTTCATTTTGCAAACTAGCAAAAGGATCCGGATTATCTTTATCAGCAACCATATCTATTAATGGGTTTTCTGAATCTTTACTCATAGGTACATCAACTGAACTTGTACGCTCATTCAGTTTTAGCATCTTTCGCACTACTTCAACGGGTTTATCTAAGAGCTCAGCAATTTCTTCTGAACTGGGCTCATGATCCAACTCCTGAGTAAGACGTTTAGCCGCTCTGATATAAATGTTAATTTCTTTTATAATATGAATGGGCAGGCGAATAGTACGGGTTTGATTCATCAAACTGCGTTCAATGGTTTGACGAATCCACCATGTTGCATAAGTAGAAAAGCGAAAACCACGTTCAGGATCAAACTTTTCTACCGCATGCATTAAGCCCAGATTACCCTCCTCAATTAGGTCTAATAAAGGTAAGCCACGATTTAGGTAGCGTCTGGATATTTTAACCACCAAGCGTAAATTACACTCAATCATCCGCTTGCGACCTTCTTCATCCCCTTTTTGAGCCATACGGGAATATTTAACTTCTTCTTCTGCTGTTAATAGAGAAGCAAAACCAATTTCATTGAGATATAGTCGAGTCGCATCCATATCACTCTTAGAACGGGATTTTTTAGGCTCAGTTAACTTTTTTGTGGGTATAGAGACAGAGACTTCTTTTGTCTCTTGTGAGCCTGGAGATTGACTTCTTTTAGAATCAATAGTTTTGGATTTAATAGTTTTAGAATCAATAGTTTTGGGTTTAATAGTTTTAGACTCTATAGTCTCTTTTTTAAGGCTATTATTTTCTTTTATTTCCTGATCAAATGCACTGATCCTGTCAGCAGATGAAAATGAACTGCTTGTATCTAAACATTGTCCCTTAGAATCCATAACTCCCCCATTACCCTATACAAAACATTTTCTTAACGAGGCAAATAAGTCAAAGGATTAACTGGTTTGCCATTTTTTCTAATTTCAAAATGTAACTTAAACTTATCTGTACCTGAACGACCTAAGCGAGCTATTGTCTGCCCTTTTTTTACATATTGTCCTTCAGTGACTAATATACTCTGATTATGTGCATAGGCACTTAAAAAAGTCTCATTATGCTTGATGATTATCATACGGCCATAACCAACAAGACCTTGTCCACTATAAACCACCTTCCCTGCTTCCGAAGATTTTATGTTTGCATTAGGTGCAGCACTAATATCTATACCTTTTTTCCCCTTAGATGGAGAATACTTCTGAATAACCTTACCTCTAACCGGCCAGAACCATTTAAGTCTGCCTGAGGACTTTGGACGTTTCGTCATCCGACTATCTATTATCTTAGTCGCACCTGTTTTCCGTTTTATAGCAGATGCATTTTTGTATGTAAATTTTTTGCTAACTTGTTTATTAGTTGCCTTCTTTTTTGTCGATTTCTTATAAACTGGCTTTTTTGTTATCGACGGACTTTTCTTGGTTTTATACTGCACCTTCTTTTTAGTAACAGGTTTAAAAGCTAATTTTTGACCTGCATAAATCCGATAAGGTGCGGATATTTTATTATTTTTTGCAATCGTCTTATAATCAAAACCATATGACCAGGCGATAGAAAACAAGGTATCACCTTTTTTAACGACATAATATGCTGGTACAACGCCAACAGATTTCTTCGTTTTTTTAGATGATGTACCATTACGCTGCTCAACAGGGGCATAAGTTGATGTACATCCAATAATGGACATCACTAAAAACCCAACTAGCAACAATTTATTTATATATAAGACTTTGATATTCATATTACTCTTATAATTTGTAAATAATATAAGCAATTACCCCAACAATTACGACTAACCAGCCTATAATATCAACATACTTCCTTAGCTTGAGTTCCATTTCTTGCCCACCCCACTTCATTAAAGAGGCCACAAGAAAAAAACGTGCCCCTCTTCCAATTAATGAAGCCAGAACAAATGGAATAAATAACATACCAATAGCACCCGCTGAAATGGTAAAAACTTTATAGGGTATTGGTGAGAACCCTGCAATAAATATAGCCCAAAACCCCCACTCTGAAAACCATTCCTGAGTTAATATGAACTTCTCTTCCCAACGGCCACCACTACCTACAAGTGGTTGAATTAAATCAATAAACCATAAACCGATAGCATAACCAAAAATTCCACCAAGAACAGAAGCCACCGTTGTTATTAAAGCAAATCGAAAAGCTTTATCTGTTTTAGCTAATGCCATTGGAGCCAACATTATATCTGGTGGAATAGGAAAAAAAGACGATTCAGAAAAACTTAATCCAGCAAGATAACGTTCAGCATGAGGGTGTTTTGACCAGGTCATTACTTTTTCATAAAGGCTTGAAAATAATTTCATTTTGTTTCCATTAGTAAATTAAATTACAATTTAATTTGATTAAATAAACATAAAATAAGTTATTTAAGCAATTTTTCCGTTTAGAAGAGGTACAAAACTTACTTTTTCCAAGGTCTTTTTATGATACTTATCACCAACCCTCTGAAAAACTAATAATTCCTGTTTTCCCTTTTCTCCCATAGGAATGATTAACCTGCCCCCATCAATTAATTGTTCCAATAATGATGTTGGTAAGGTTTCCGGAGCTGCCGTAACAATAATAGCGTCAAATGGGGCTTTAGAAGACCAACCCCATCCACCATCACTATAATTTGTCAGAATATTATTAAGTTTAAGTTGACGAAATTTTCCTTTTGCACTATCCAATAAAGGTTTAATTCTCTCCACACTAAATACATTTGAAACTAATTTGGATAAAATGGCAGTCTGATAACCAGAACCTGTTCCTACTTCTAAAACTCTTGTGACACTCCCACCTTCAAGAAGAAGCTGTGTCATCAATGCTACCATATAGGGCTGTGATATAGTCTGTCCATGTCCAATAGGCAACGAGATATTTTCATAAGCACGACTTGCCAGCGCTTCATCAACAAATAAATGTCTTGGAATCTCTGCAATGACTTTTAATACTTTTTCATCTTTTATTTTTTGCTCACGCAAAATACTCACCAGACGATCTCTGGTTCGTTGTGAAGTCATCCCAACACCGTTAAAGGATAGGCTCATTTTATTTTTCCTGTTCTTATTTCCTGATAGTGCATTAAATATTGATCAGCCATTGTTCCACTGATTCCAACATCTGATAGTTAGTTAAATCAATTTTGATAGGTGTGATAGAAACCTGGTTGTGTTTAATGGCAAAAAAATCTGTACCTTGTCCTGCATCTGCTTCTTCTCCTATAGGTCCCAGCCAATAGACTTTTCTATTTCTGGGATCAATAGCTTCTACCGCAGGTTCTGCCTTATGCCGCTTGCCCAATCGAGTGGCCTGAAATGATTTAATATCAGCATAGTCAATATCAGGAACATTAATATTTAGAATGGTGTCATTGGCTAAAGGCTTATTTTCAAGCTGTTGTATTACTTTAAGCACAACCTTTGCCGCTGAATCAAAATGCTTGCCTTCAAAACCATCCAGGGAAACAGCAATTGCCGGCAAGCCAAGAAAACGTCCTTCTGTTGCCGCCGCTACTGTTCCGGAATATAAAATATCATCTCCCATATTGGGACCTCGATTAATGCCTGAAATAATAATATCCGGGGGATCATCTGCTAACAAAGCTGAAATTGCAATATGAACACAATCCGTTGGTGTACCATTAATGGCAATAAAACCATTATCAGATGTTTCTGGTAATAAGGGTCTATCCAGAGTTAAAGAATTACTGGCACCGCTACGATCAAACTGAGGAGCAACAACTGTCACACGAGCTATTGTTTTGAGGTGTTTTACTAATGTATTTAAGCCTTGAGCTAAATAACCATCATCATTACTGACAAGTATATGCATTTATTTTCTTTGTCTTGATACTGAGATAAAATAAGTTAGAATATGAGGAGATAATACTCAAAAAATCACAGTATTCATACAGCTGTATGTTAATTTTTAAAAATTAATTACGTATCAGGTAAAAATGACTAAAAAACAGCACAAAAAGTCTTCACAAAATGATATTTTTCAGGAATCACTCAAGGGTGTAAAACCTTTAAAAAATGATCGTATTGATTTATATACCCACCCTAAAAATACTCACCCCTTTAAAGACAGGTCTGATTATACAGAGGATAATATCAGCCACACACTTTCAGATCAGCAGGAAACCCATAATGTCAGTGGAGAAGAGTTTATTTTTTTTGCCCATACGGGCTTACAATTAAAAACTCAAAAAAAATTACGTCAGGGTAAAATTCCTATCGATGATCATCTGGATTTACATGGTTTGAGTATTAACGAAGCAAGGAAGCTTTTAGTGGAATTTATTGATTTTGCACAAAAACAAAAAATTCGCTGTGTACTGCTTATACACGGAAAAGGCTATCGGGCTAATTCGGATCAACCCGTCCTGAAAAATAAAATTAATAACTGGCTCAGACAACATCCCGGCATCCTGGGCTTTTCTTCAGCCCAGCCCAGAGATGGTGGTACCGGGGCAGTTTATATTTTAATCAAAAACCTTACGTAACTACTCACTTTAAATTATCAAAAGTCTTATGGTTGCTTGTTTTTAGTACTTAGAACTGTCTGCACCCAAAAGCGGGCATAGCAAGCATAGCGAGTTTTCTAAGTTCTAAAAATAAGTGAGCATAAGGCTTAACTGTTATTTGTTAGTCAATACTCTGAAGAGTTACAACCTTACTTCCATAAATCAACTTTAATGCCCTTTTCTGCCATTTCATCAGCACGTCGTTGTACGAAACGTTGAAATTCCGCTTCAGTTTTATAAGCATTGCTGGAAACATAATCTAGTACTGTTTCCAGATGAAAGCCTCTTAAATATGCTTCAGACCGAAATATTGGATTTTTAGTATGAGCAGATTCATAAAAATATATCGAAGGTGTATATTGAATATTCTCCTGTTGAGCAAAGTCTTTCTGAGTCATTTTCTTCCCGTCAGGGCTAGTAATGATGTCACTCGAATTAATATCAATTTGCGCAATCGTAAATCGTTGCAGTCTTTTGTAAATAGGTAAGCGCCTGAACAGATCACCATGAACTTCATCACAATCCTGGCAATAATTTTGCTCAAATAAAACCATCACAGGTTTTTGACTATCCCTGATTAATTTTTGTAAATTATCTGTTTGAATAATGTACTTTTCTGTCTGTAGTTCAGCCCTGGCCGTTGTTTTTGCCAGGCTTTTTTTCCTGAAATATTCGGTAAATGTCACAGTTTGTTCTGTTTTATTGACTTTTTTCAATTCCAGATAATCCAATACCGCCATAAACTTATCTGGAGAATAATAACCATTTATGCGAAACTTGCTTAAACCATTTTTATCCAGTATTAACAGGGTTGGAGTAAACATCACTTGCATTTTTTTAGCAAATTCTTTCTCTGAGTATTCATCACCACCAACATCAGTAATAGTCTTATCACCCCACATATTAATTTCTAAAACTTCGTAATTCTGTTTCATTCTGTTGACGATATCAGTTCTGGAAAAATTGTCCTGTAATAGTTTTTTACAATAGGGACATCCATCCTGATGAAAATACAACATAATATTTTTGCCACTTTCATTAGCATCATCCAAATCTTCCTGTAAATCCAGAAATGATTGTTTAAACCAATCAGGTGCTTTAAAGTCAGCATTGTCTTCTACAGCTGAAAAGGCTGTTGTTATCAAGAGTAGTTGTAGAATCAATACGAATATTAATAAATTAGGATTCGTTATTTTCTGCATAGATAAACCTTTTATTCTTTGATATATTAAAATTTAACAATAACATATAGAATTATTGCTACCTTTGCAGCGCCCACAGCAAAAAAAATTGTCATGAGTTATTTTAAATAGTATAAAAATGACTTAAAATACTCTTGAAATTATTTACTTGAGATCCCTCAGCCAAACTTAGAAGTACAATACGTATTTTTAGCATACTAAATTGAAGCCATTATATGATTATTAAGAACCACAAATACAGCACTAGAATTTATTTAATGATATTATTGATCATTAGTCTTTTAGGTCTATCAGCCTGTTCCCCACACTCTGGAGCAGGAACCTGGATAACGGATGGTAACAATCCATTAAAACTCACTAAAATTGTGGTTGTATTTGAAGGTACTGCGGATTTCTTTTCTGAAAAAAATAAAGAAACAGACAATAGTGCCATTCGTCGCTGTTTCTGGAGTACTGCAGCTGAGGATCAACTTCAGATGCAATGTGTGCATGCAGACAATACAGACCTGAAAGAGACCTATCAATTCACTATTATTGAAGGAAATCAGGCTCAGCTCACTCAAAATAAGCAGTTAATTGCCTTATTTAAAAAGCAAACCCCCTAAAATTAACGTCTGGAGTGATAACTAGGAAATACATCCTTATCTATCATAATTTCAATCAGGTTTATCGACTTTTTATAATCCAGATTCGCTAGCAGTCCCTCCAAATCGATTTCAGATTGAACTTTATAGTATTTTATACCAAAAGATTTTGATAAATATTCGTAATCAGGGTTAATAAAATCACAATTAATATAACGCTCATCATATTGCTGAAATTGATTCTTTCTAATTAAGCCCATAGTTGAATTGTTAAAAAGAACAATAGTCAGAGGCAGCTGATAATTTACCGCCGTCATAATTTCCATACAACACATTTGAAAACCACCATCACCAACAATAGCAAAACTCACTTTTTTCTGTTCTTCTTTTTGACAGAAAAATGTAGCACCAATAGCAGCAGGAATAGCCTGACCCAGGGAAGAAATTCCTGAGTTAGGATAATAAGAGTTTTCTGCACTCACTTTTAAAAAGTTTTGTGCGAAAATGATATTATCATCAAATATCATTAAATCCTTTTTAAAATTCTTTTCCAGCTCTTTAAAAAAAACTCTACTAATGGAAATCTAGAGCGAAAGTCAGTGAAGTCACGTTGTAATATTTCATTCTCTTCAACTTCAGGCTTTTCAGTTTCTGATGTAATATCATGAAATAATTTCTGTGTAATAGGCTGTTTATAAAATTGCCCAATTAGACTACTTAGAGTATTTTTTAAGTCCCCTAAAATAGCAGCATCAGCGGTAAAAACTTTTTCCAACTGCTCTAGATCATGATCAAACTGAATAATCTTTTTATTTATCAGAAGATCATTATTCCAGACATAGCTGGTACGTTCATTAAAACTGGCTCCCAGAAATATAACCAGGTCTGATTGTTCTAAAATATATTGATATGCTCTGCCATAGGAAGTCACTCCCAGACATCCTAAAGAAAGTAAAGATTGCTCACTGATTATGCCCTTTCCTTTCAAACTGGAGGTCACAGGTATATTTAATAGCTCACTTAGTTCACTCACTTGTTCTTGAGCATTAGAGGCAATACATCCATATCCAGCAATAATAACGGGTGATGATGATTGCTGAATTAAGTCATAAACATGATTAATTTGCGATAGATTGATATGAGCCGGTTCATCATATGACACAATTTTCTTTCGTCGTGTTATCAGCTGATCTAATACATTGTCATCCAACAATTCTTTTTGAACATTAAATGGAATGCTCAGCAATACTGGCCCTGGATTTTTTGACAAAAGAATTTTAGCCGCTCTATTTAAAACACTGACTAAATAATCTGTACGTTCAATGAGTTTATTATATTTGGTTATCCCTTGAAACAACGCATTTTGATCTAAAGAACCACCCTCCCCTGAGCTTTCCTGCAGTCCCCCTTTACCAAATATGTGGGTTGAGGTTTCACCGGTAATAACCAGTATAGGCTGTTTATCTACATAGGCATTAGCAATACCTGTCACCAGGTTTGTTGCACCGGGGCCAGCGGTAGTAATACAGGCAGATATTTTTCCTGATACCCGGGCATAACCACCTGCCATAAAAGAGGCACCCTGCTCATGCTTGGCTAAGACACTGCAAATACTGGATTGGTAGAGGCTATCATAAACAGGTAGTATGTGAGCACTCGGCATACCAAATATATGGTCAATATCCAGGCTTTCCATAAATCGAACAATGAGGTCACTGACTGCAATTTTCATAGAGACTAAAGTTTTTATAAAAGGTTTGGTATTATATTTTTATTAAGCTCTAACTTCCAGTGAAAGTTTATCCCACATATTTTAACAACTATAAAGCAGTTTAAAAAACATGATTATTGGATTTTTTTTAAATAGTTGTTAATATACTTAAAATCTTACAACATGAATAAAAATATAATTTAATGAAACCACAATACTCTAACAATCTTTCCCGACGCCTATTTGTTGCCAGTGCGCTTATTTTACCTTTTAGTAGCAATGCAATAGCTAAAAGCATTTCAGTTAATGATAAGAGAGCACTTTCTTTTTATCACACTCATACAGATAAAACTCTTTCTATTACTTATTATCAAGAGGGTGCTTATATTGCCTCTGCATTAGACAAAATTAATTTTTTTCTAGGGGATTTTCGCACTGGTGATATCTATCCAATAGAACCTCGTTTGTTAGATTCCGTTTATTTATTGCAGCAGAAAACAGGTGTTGATAATAAATTTGAAATCATATCAGCCTATCGCTCACCAAAAACCAATGAGAAGTTAAGAAAGAAAAGCTCAGGGGTGGCAAAGAAAAGCCTGCATATGCAGGGACAAGCCATTGATATTCGTCTAAGAGGATTGGCAACAAGCAAGCTACGAGATACTGCTATTGCTATGAAAATGGGCGGAGTTGGCTATTATAAACGTTCCAATTTTATTCATCTGGACATGGGCCGGGTGCGTTACTGGTAAACGAATATTTTCTATAAATAATTAAATAATGACAGGCTCTGTATTTTAGTAAAGCTCTGTTGAGCCGCCTGTAAACCAACCTGTTCTAATTCCAGACGACTAATAGCCTCAGCATAATCTAAATCTTGAGTCGTGGACAATGTAGAAGCGACTTGAATTAAATAATCTTCATTAACACTTTCCTGAGCATCCGTTGCATTCAATCTTGCCCCAATAGCAGCTTGTGCATCTACAATCTGACCAATAGCCTTATCTAAATTTGCAATCGATCTCAGCACTGAATCATGAAAATCTTCAGTACCTGCTGTACCTAGATCTGTATCCATTGCTGTTTCTAATTCACTGACTATAGCAAAAACACTCATGGGAATGTTATCAGCAGGATCAGAACCATTATCACTGCCTTTGATACTCATAAACATATCAAAACCATTATCACCACTGGCTATCTGACGAGCTGAACCAATCTGTAAAAATTGTTGCCCCTGATCTCCAGTATAGGTCACTGTAGTGCCACTGACATCCATAACAAAAGGTATGTTGCGATTATCATAACCACCAAAAAGAAAGTCACCACCACCATTAGTCATATTGGCAAAGCCTACAATAGCTTCAAGGCCTTGCTGAACTTCCACTGCCATATCTTTACGTTGATTTGCATCATAAGTATCATTATTAGCCTGTATGGCAAGTTCTCTCACCCTTTGAAGTGAGTTAACAATACTATTTAAGGAAGTTTCTTCAACTTCTAAAGCACTTTTAAGAGCAGCTATATTATCCTGAAATTGCTCAGTTCTTTCTTTTGCCTGGTTGAGCCCCAACACTCTGGCAGAAGCTGCAGGATCATCGGATGGAACAAGAATCCTTTGTCCGGTGGATATTTGCTGCATGGTCTTATTCAGTGTATAGTTCTGTGAATTCATGGAATTCACAGCCTGACTATAAGCAGTTGTAGTAGCGACTCGCATGACTATTTATCTCCCATTTTATAATGCATTCAGTAAGTCCTGAAACATTTGATTGGCTGATGAAATCACTTTTGAGGATGCCTGATAAGCTTGCTGATACTTCAATAGAAAAGCCGCCTCCTCATCTAGATTTACTCCTGAATAGCCTTCTCTGGTAGCTTTTGCATCCTCTAACAAAGTAAATTGGGCTTTCAAATCCACTTCAGCAGAATGTGTTTTTGTGCCCACAAACGCAACCAGAATACCATAGGCTCCCTGAAAATCTGATGAACCATTTTCAATAGTTTTAGTAGTTTGTAATTGTGCCATTAATAAACCATTGCGATTATCATCGAATGGTGATGTATTATCATCAATAACAAAAGTATCTGTATCATTTGGTATGCCTGATAAAGTAAAACTCATACCACCAATATCAGGTAACCCTGGAGTTGTAACACCATCAAAAGTAAAAGTTTTACCTAAAAAGTCAGTAGCAGGATTAAAAGCTATGTTTGCCGAAGCAAAACTGCTATTCAAGTCAGAAACTATAAATCCACCACCATTTGGTTGACCACCAAATAAACTTTCATCATAGGTTAAAGTAATTTTTCCACCATTAGCCGACAATGGAATGTTCGTAACATTACTGTTAACAAGTGAGCTAATTTCACCTGTACCAGTATTTAAAGCACCACCTGTAGCAGCATCAGTTTGTTCACCGGCAATAATTGGACTTGCCAAAGCAATATCCAAAACATTATTAACCTGAACTCCAATTGATGAAGCCGCTGTCGCCGTTGGCTGAATTAGAAATGATTCACCTGCTACTGCTGCTGTATTCTCAGTAAGATCAAAACCTTGAGTACCTGCAGCTGTTTGAGCACCATTTAGAGTTAAATCGGCAGAATTAAGAATAAAATTATCACTTAATCGGGTTAACCGATATTCACCGGCAGTATTCACATCCAATTTATAATCACTAGTGGTTAAAAGCTTACTATTCGTAATATCTACAGTATAAATTCCTGTGCTGGATAATTGTCCATCCAATACCTGAGGCGAACTAGACTGACTGGTAAAAAAGTCACCACCCAAAGGAAAAGGAGCTGTTGACCCCTGAATTGTCATGCCCAGTCTATTCTGAGCATTCATTTCTTCAGAAAGAGCAATAGCAATACGTCCCAAACTATTAACGCTGGGCTTTAATACATCTTCCCTAAAATCCAGAACCCCCTGTAGCTCTCCACCGGTAATAGTCTGAGTAATATCTTCTTTAGCATTACCACGAGTTAAAATAATATCTAGCTCCAAAGAATTATACTTATTTATTTCAGTGGAGATACCCGCTGCATTACCTGAAATCACCAAAGTCTGACCTGAACCAATAAAGATATTAGCAGCACCATCATCCTGATAAACCACATTTATATCTATTTTTTCAGACAGTTTTTTAATTAAAACTTCACGTTGATCAATCAGGTCATTGGGCATACTTCCCTGGCCTGCACCAATTCTCTTGACAATATCAATATTGAGACTGGCAATAGAAGAGGCAATACTTGTTACATCACTGGCAAGACTGACTAATTTATTATTCACTTCGTTATTTAAATCAGTGAAATGATCATCAATCAGTTGAAATCGATCAGTTAAAACATTAGCCTCTGTCAATAAAACCTGGCGTGCCGGAGTAGAAGAGGGATCATCATTGGCTTCCTGCAATGCACTATAAAAACTTTCCAGAGTTGGAGTTAAACCTGTCGTAGGATTTGCTAAAACATTATCGATTTGTGCTGAAAGATCATAAAAAGCATCGTATTGACCATAACTACTATTTCCATTACGAATTTGCTCTTCATAAAATTCATTTGACAAACGTACAGTGGTTTGAACTGTTACACCGGTACCGATATAGCCAGTATGACCCGCATAATATGCTGGTATAATAGCTTCTAATTCAGCTCTTTGGCGGGTATAACCTTCTGTATTTACATTGGAAACATTATGACTGGTTGTCTGTAATTGTCTCTGTGCTGCTAGCAAGCCACTTGTTCCAATACTTAGAATATCAGCACCCATTACTTATCTCCATTTTGATGCATTTATTTCCTGACTCTGGCCTTGAACCTGAGCCTGAATCACATCACTATTTAAAACATTTAATACTTTTTTTGCATATGCTGGATCAGTCGCATAGCCGGCTTTTTGTAATTCTTCTATATAAGAACTCTTTGATTGATATTGAGTATCATGCAATAATTGTTCCGAACTTAAATCACTAGTCTGTGCTATATTTGACTGTGAAGTAAAAATACTTTGATATCTGGGATTTTCTTTTAGCAAACTGACATAATCCTCAAAACTTTCTTCTAATGAAGAATAAGCTCTAAAATCACTTTTTTGCTGAATAGCCCGTCCCTGGACAAACTCCAGAGAGGACTTTTCCATACGTTCTCCAGCCCAGTCATGGTTCGCTTTAATATTAAAAACATTAAAACTACTATTTTGCCCTGTAGTGATAATATGTTTACCCCAACCTGTTTCCAAAGCTGCTTGTGATATAATCACATCTGCAGTCACTCCTAATTTTTCTGCTGCTTTTTCTGCCATAGGCCAAAGCTTTTCAACAAAATCTTGTGGTGATTCAAATTGTCCATTTAAAACTTCTCGAGACATTGTTGCAGAGTTTTCTATTTCAGAACTTTTTATTGCAGAGCTTTCAACTTTAAAAACCTGTACTTCTGTATGATTTATTGATGAATGATTATGGTCAAAAGGTGGATTTTTAACTGCATTATTTATAGAAACTTGAGTTACAATTTCAGCTGATAAAATATTTTCATTACTAGTTTTATAAAAATCCCTTTGTCTGGGGACTCTAAATTCCCGTCCTACTTGCTCAGAATCATTAGTTTTTACCCTGGACTTCCCTTCTTGTTGTTGCATTTGCTGCACGATGGACTCTGCCAGCCCAATTCCCCTGCCTTTTGATAACTCTAAACCTAATTGCTGATCATACATATCTCGATAACTTTCTTCAGCCTGACTACTAAATAATGGATCTTCCATACCATCCTGACGTAAACTCTTCATCATCATAGTAATCATAACCGCCTCAAACTGACGCGCTGCTTCAGGCAAAGCCGCTTGTGAATCTTTAATAGCAGTTTGTTTTAAATTGTTTAAATGACTTAAATCCGTATAAATATCTACACTTGTATTGCTCAAATTATTGATCATTGGATTAGATTTTATTAGATTAATACTCATAATTTTCTACTCATCTCTAGATAATAATCAATTCAGCATTCAACGAACCTGCAGCTTTTAATGCTTCTAAAATGGCCACTAATTCTGCAGGGGTTGCCCCAATATTATTGATAGCTCTGACAACCTCACCTAATGTCACCCCTAGATTAAAGACAAATGCCTTCTTATTATCAATTTGTGCATCTATATCAAATGTAGGTACCACAGTGGTTCTACCACCAGCAAAAGCAGCCGGCTGACTAATTTCAGGGTCATAAGTGATGGTTACTATTAAAGTGCCATGAGAAACAACAGCAGGTTGTACTACAACATTTTGTCCAATAATCACCGTACCTGTTCTGGGGTTCACAACAATTCTAGCTGGTGCTGTTCCCGGGAAGAATGTCAGGTTTTCCAACATCGAAAGATAAGATACTTTCTGGGATAGTTTCTTTGGTGCATGAACTTTAACCGAAGTTGCATCTATAGCTTCAGCAGTTCCTAATCCCATAGTATCGTTAATACTTTCTGCTAAACGATGTGCTGTTGTAAAGTCTGCACGATAAAGATTTAAAGTTATATAACCACTTCCATCTGCAAAAGAATTGGCCACCTCACGCTCTACAGTTGCCCCATTTGGAATACGTCCACCCGTGGGAATATTAACCGTAACCGATGAACCATCCGCTGTAGAGGCATTCATACCGATCACAATCAGATTTCCCTGCGCCATGGCATAAATCTGACCATCAGCACCTTTTAAAGGTGCCATTAATAAAGTACCACCACGTAAGTTTTTTGAATTACCAATTGATGAAACATTAACGTCAATTTTTTGACCAGCCTTAGCAAATGGGGGAAGACTTGCACTGAGAGAAACAGCAGCAACATTGGAAATTGGCAGCTTAGCACCCGGGGGTAAACTGATTCCTAGTTCTTCAAGCATATTACGCATACTATCATCAGTAAAAGATGCACTGGAATCACCGGAACCATCTAAGCCTACCACTAAGCCATATCCAACTAATTGATTAGAGCGAATACCTGCCACAGCGGCTATATCTTTAATACGTTCAGCATATAGAGGATTTGATATTTCAAGTAATATAAAAACTAAAAAAAGAATAAAGCGAATCATATATCACCACCTGACAAAAAATGTAATTATTTATATAATTAATTTAATGCAAGAAAAACGCCAATAATAGAATAGGTTTAATCTATAATAGATTTTTAAAGAATATGAGTATATTATTAGTGTCTTAATAATATTTAATCAAAAAGTACCTGAGACTTATATAGCTAACCCTGTTTAGAAATAAAGAAGAGAAACGACCTAATGCATAAAAGCTTAAACCTTATTATGATTCCCATTATTGCGATACTAATACTTATGTTTATGATGGCAGGTTATAAACTTACCCAGGCCTATAAAGGACCCAGTTATTGCATGTCTGCATTGGAAGATGAAAATCCACGCATGTTAGATAACTGGGCTGAAATAGATAGTTTAAATACCAGAATTCTTGATGATCATTGGATTTCTGCAATTGCATTTCGTTCAAGGGGATATGATGAGTATTCTGACGATCAGGAAGTTACATTTATTTGTCATTTTGAAGATGACACACATACATATAAATGGTCAAAAAGATTTGGAGGTAACGAAATAGAAATATTAAAAGCAACGTCTAATAGTATAGTCAACCCAAAAACATGGTAAAGATGTAATGGTTTTATAACTTATATTTATTTTCCGAGGGAGTGTACTTCATTTCTGCAGAGATATTATTGAGTTTACATAACAAAGACTTTTTATCTTTTATGAATTTTTTATACCTTTTAGTCTCATTGGTATCTTTATTTTTGTTGCGTTTGAGGATTTCATTTATTTTTTTTTCTAATACTGTAATCTGCGTTAGCAACTGATCTGAGGGCTTATATGGATTAGTCATTTTGCTCCAAAGAATTTAATTTTTTTTCCATTTTATAATCATCCATTATGAAGTCTTCACCAATATCCAACACTATTGATCCCAAATTACTAAAGCCCATTGTCTGATAAGCTTTTATAGTCTTGCAATTATTTTTATTGACAGTCAGGCTAATTTTATCACAATCCTGACCTCGCGCTACTTCTTCTAAAAAGCTGAGTGTTTGTCTTCCAAAGCCCTTATTGCGTTCATCTGATAGAATATAAAACTTATTTAAAAATAGTTCACTACCCATCAAAGTAATTGCAGCATAGCCAATAGCTTTGGAATTTTCAATCATTAAAAAATAGATAACTCCGTTTTGAATCTGCTTAGTGATACTTTCCTTTGATTGAAAGTTTTCCAACATATAATCAACCTGAGCTTTACCGATAATCGGAATAAAATGCTCATACCATATAATATTGGCTAGTTCTACAATAGTTTCCAGTTGCCCTTCATCTGTAACTTTGAATAGAAGCATTTATAGTTTTTCTATAGGTCCATAAGCTTCAAGCCAGCTAATAGCATCTTCTTTTAACTCAAACGTTTTAATTTGTATTCCTTCCAGGAAAAGATCTTTAGCTATATTATCTGAGCTCACTTCAACATTATTTTCATCAAACATAGCAATAGCTGAATAATATTTTTTTGCAATTTCCCCAAAATCCAACTGAGCTTCTGGTGAAAAAGAATAACACTTAGAATAGGTTGTAAGAACAGGAATAGGAAGCTTAAAGTTTTCTTCCAGAAAATCCCAAAGCTCATATAAATCTATATCATCAGTATCACTACCCCCATGTGAAGATTTATTAATTTCTACATAATTGTCATAAATACGAAGTACAAAATGACTAAACTTCTTAGCATTCATGTTTGTTTATCCTTTATTATTAGTATATTCTGCTATCTTTTATAAATTGTAGCATGTTAGTCAATTCATTGAAAAAATTAAAATTTCTTTTTCAATATCATTTTATCTCCATCTCTGGTCATATGAATACGACTCAAAAATGTTTGCCCCAAAAGAACC
Organism: Pseudomonadota bacterium; assembly: GCA_015222495.1. Taxonomy (GTDB): domain Bacteria; phylum Pseudomonadota; class Gammaproteobacteria; order GRL18; family GRL18; genus GRL18. The sequence goes on along the minus strand of JADFVK010000009.1, from coordinate 11,736 downwards.
TCTGTTGGAAATGAACCTTCCAGAACCGCTGCCTTAACATTATAAAGTTTTATATGACCCAGTTTAACCTGATTCAGAGTCACCTGATATCCTTTTGCTATACCAGATGCAGTAGTGGCTTGTAGTGGCAGGCCTTTTTTATAATCCAGACCAATTTTCCTGGCGGTATTGGAATTTAATGCAATAGCTGAGGCACCTGTATCAATCAGAAACTTTACAGAAGTATTATTTATTTTTCCATCAATACGGAACATATGTGTTAAATCTTTCCACACAATAAATTCCTGAGATGGATCAGGTTTTTTGAATTTAGTGGAAATTGATGAACCCAACTTAAACTGTCTTTTTTTGCCATGTAATTCTAAAAGAGCACCATGACTATCTGAGCTGATTAATTTTACACCTTGAAAAACATCACCTTTTTTCAATATTTTTTGCTTACCATCAATGGATATCATTACTTTATCCGTGAACAGCGCCATTACCTGAATTTTATGACTGGCATAGACATTAGTTTGGAAAAAGCTTATTGACAGTAAAGTTATAAATATAATTATTTTCATTATTTTTTCTATTAACAAAAATTTATCATCCATTATTTTAAAAAACTTATATTGCTCAAAATTATTGCTCAAAATAATGGATGCCAAATTTTTTGGCTGAAGACTCTCAAATATAAGAACTCATAATACTATGCAAATGCTTAAGCAAAGGGCTTAACCCTAATATTTAACCATAGCACTTAACTATAATACTTAACGACCATAAATAAACAAAACCATGCATAGATTCCTGCTAGCACATCATCTATCATAATGCCAAAACCACCTTTTGCATACTTATCCAGATAATTAATTGGCCAGGGTTTGATAATGTCAAAGAAACGAAAAAAAATAAAACCTAAAAGCAGCCATTGCCACTCAAAAGGAATTAAAAACATTGTAATCCACAAACCAACAAACTCATCCCATACTATACCGGAAAAGTCATGTACTCCTAAATCATCAGATGTGACCTGACAAATATGAATACCAACTAACAAAGCAAGTAAGGTTAAGATTCCATACCAGAGCCAGGGCAGTTGTACTAATAATAAATAAACAGGAATAGCCGCTAGAGTGCCAAAAGTTCCGGGAGCAAATTTAGACAAGCCTGAACCAAAACCAAAGCCCAGAAAATGCCAGGGGTTTGACCAGACCTGGTGACGGGAACGAATAATATCTTTATCTGTTGAATTCTTGAAAGAACTATCCAAAATGATCATAACCTCTTGAGTGAAGCATAAGTTCTTCACCATTAGTTTTTAATAAACGTAAATTATTTTGATCCGGCTGCTGGCTAACAATTCGACCAATAGCGGTAAATTGGGGATTCATCTTACTCACTTGAGGCCAGTCATCTTTTGACAAAGTAAAACAAAGTTCATAATCATCTCCCCCTGTTAATGCTTTTTCCCATGCTGCTTCCTGATTGAGACATGACAAGGTATCTGATAAGGGTATATTTTCTAATTGTAACTCAGCAGCCACATTACTGGCTTTAAGAATATGCCCTAAATCAGCATACAGGCCATCAGATAAATCTATAGCTGAATGTGCAATACCCCTTAGATTTACACCTTCTATCACTCTAGGTTTAGGATAATTCAATGCATTTAAGGCAGATTTTTTTTCTGTATCAGATAAGCAGATATAATTATCAGCAGATTGCTGCAAGGCAATATCCAGACCCATTGCCGCCGTACCTAATCCTCCTGTCACAATAATAACATCGCCAACTTTTGCACCACTACGTTTAATTGCTGCATCTGGTTCAACATATCCTGCAACCTGGATAGTGATAGATAGCGGCCCATGTGTTGTGTCACCACCAATAAGATTAATATGATATTGTTTAGCCAGAGAAAACAAAGATTGTGAGAACTTACCCAGCCAATTATTTTGAGATAATTCCCCAGGTAAGGTTAAACTCAGGGTAAACCATGCAGGTTCTGCTCCCATAGCAGCCAAATCACTTAAGTTTACGGCCAAAGCTTTATAAGCGATGGCATCTGCAGGGGTATTATGAGGGAAGTGTACGCCACTGATAAGAGTATCAATAGAAAAGGCAAGCTGGGATGTTTTTCTGGGTGCTACGATAGCACAATCATCACCAATGCCTAAAATGATATCTGAACGATTCTCTTGTTCCGGATCAGAAAAATAGCTTTGAATAATTTTGAATTCTGAACCTGACATTGAAGTCCTTGAAAATCGATATTATTTTTTGCGTGGTGTTTTCTGACGCGGAGCCTTAACTTCTACATCCCTTATCTTATTAGCTATTTTATCCATCATGCCATTAATGAATTTATGCCCATCTTCAGCACCAAAGATTTTTGCACATTCAACAGACTCATTGATAACCACACGATAAGGCACATCCTTACGCTGCTCCAGTTCAAACGTCCCCATCAACAAAATGGCCTGTTCAACCGGATCAACTTCGTTAAAATCACGATGTAAGAAAGGTATCATATAATCAACCAGACCCATTTTATGATTGCTAACAAAGTGTAAAACCTCCTGAAAATAAGGCACATCTGCATCTTCCATATCATGGTCACTAATAAAGTGAACTTCGATATCCGCAACATCCTGCCCACTTAAGAGCCATGAATAAAGTGCCTGTACCGCAAATTGTCGAGATTTTGAACGATTTTTCAATGATCTGTTTCCTGCTATCTAACTAAAACTTTTAAATAAATTAACCATTTCAATTGCTGATAAAGCAGCCTCAGCACCTTTATTCCCCATCTTAGTACCAGAGCGTTCAATGGCCTGCTCAATGGAGTCAACCGTCAATACACCAAAAGCAACCGGTATATCATACTGCATAGAAACTTGAGCCAGTCCTTTAGAATTCTCATTAGCGACAAAATCAAAATGAGGTGTTCCACCACGAATCACTGCACCTAAAGCAATAATCGCATCATATTTCTTCGCCATTGCCATACGCTGAGCTGCTAATGGAATCTCTACAGCGCCAGGCACACGAATAATTTCAATGTCTGCTTCCTGACCACCATGTCTTATAATAGTATCAACTGCACCACTAAGTAAAGACTCAACGATAAAACTATTAAAACGGCTGATCACGATACCAAACTTAGCACCATCTACAACCATCTCACCTTCAAATGTCTTTATATTCATTCTTTATTCCATTTTTTATTTTAATACAGTGCAACTATTTAACTGAGCTTTAATTACCCGTATAGTATTCAGTTACTTCTAATCCAAAACCTGACAAACCATGAATTTTCTTAGGTGCTGACATAACTTTCATTCGTTTAACACCCACAGATTTTAATATCTGCGCGCCCAAACCATAGGTACGAAGATCCTTAGTTTGACCAGGATGAGCAGAAACATCACCCTGCTGTATTCTTTTATAGTGATCCATTCGATTAATTAACTCACTACTACTTTCATGACTACGTAAAATAACAATGACACCAGAACCTTCTTTCTCTATTCTCTGCATCACATCATTTAAAGGCCAGCCACAGTCATCCATTTTAGCATCAAGCATATCACAAAATGAATTTTCCATATGCACACGAACTAAAACCGGCTCATCAGGATTAATTTTACCCTTGATCATGGCCATATGCACCTGACCTGAGATTGCATCCTGATAGGCTTCCAAACGAAAATCACCCGATGATGTTGGTAAAACACATTCACTGACTTTTTCGACCGAATGCTCATTTTTCAAACGATATTCAATTAAATCAGCAATAGTCCCTATTTTTAAATCAAATTTATCAGCAAAGTCCTCTAAATCAGGTCTTCTTGCCATTGTGCCATCTTCATTAAGAATTTCAACAATCATCGCAGAAGGATCCAAACCTGCAATTCTGGAAAGATCACAGCCTGCTTCCGTATGACCTGCTCGAGTTAACACGCCACCCGGTTGAGCCATTAAAGGGAAAATATGTCCTGGCTGGACAATATCAGCAGGTTGCGCACTTTCTGCAACTGCAGTTTTTACAGTAACAGCTCTATCCCCTGCAGATATTCCTGTTGTCACGCCTTCTGCAGCCTCAATAGAAACTGTAAAATTAGTACCGTATTCTGCATTATTACTATCTACCATAAGAGGCAGATTTAATTGCTTACAGCGTTGTTCTGTCAGCGTCAAACAAATCAAACCACGCCCATGAGTGGCCATAAAGTTAACTTTTTCAGGCGTCACTTTACTTGCCGCCATTAGCAAGTCACCCTCATTCTCACGATCTTCATCATCAACAATGATAACCATTTTTCCCTGACGGATATCTTCTACAATCTCTTTAATCGAATTAAATTTGGCCATAATCTTTGTTTATTGTTCTCTTTATCTAAAAATTTTATGTGCTGAATAATTCCAGCAATTTGCATCATGCATTATTAAGGAAGCCGTTCTCAGCCAGCAGTGATATTGTCACTCCCTGTTGTTCTGATATTTCAGCTGCTTTATCACCTAATAGTAAGCGTTCCAGATAGCGAGCTATCATATCTACTTCTAAATTAACTTCATCACTAATTTGAGCATTAAATAGGGTGGTTTCTTGCAAAGTGTGAGGTACAATATTTAATTCGAACACTGCACCATTCACTGCATTAACTGTTAAACTAATACCATTCACGCAAATAGACCCTTTGGCTGCAATATATTTTGCCAGTTCTTTGGGTGCCTGAATTTTAAAATGGATCGAACGACCAGCATTGCTGCGTTCAATAATTTTTCCCAGACCATCCACATGACCACTGACAATATGCCCACCTAAATGAGTCGTCGGTAATAAAGCTTTTTCCAGATTTACTTTACTCCCTACCTTTATATGTCTGAAACTAGTTTTTGACAAGGTCTCAGCAGAAACATCTGCCCAAAAACCATCACCGGGTAAAGAAATTGCCGTTAAACAAATCCCATTAGTGGCAATACTATCCCCTAATGAAACGTCATCCAGAGTTAAATCAGCTGTTTTTATATAAAAACGGCTATCAATTCCTTTTGCTTCAATGGCGGCAACTTGTCCCATTGCCTGAATAATACCGGTAAACATAAATTAATTTTTCTCTCTAGCTTCCAGGAACCCAGGCTTTATCAACTGAAGCTGTAATACGAAAATCTTTACCCACAGCTCGGATATCCTGAATATGCAAATGAATTTTATCACTCATCTGTGTCATCCCTGGTAGATTAAACAAACCTCGAGCATCACTACCCATTAAACTGGGCGCCATATAAATGATCAATTCATCCACATAGCCCGCCTGCAGCATAGAACCAGTTAAAGTAGCACCTGCTTCCAATAATACATCATTATATTGTTGCTGTGCCATAATGGCTAATACTTCTGACAAGTCCAACTGAGTCTGTCCATTAAGCTCATGACTACTCAAATAATGAATATCAGCACCACTTTCCTGCAGAGACTTTATTTTGTCCACTGCTGATAACTGACATTTCTTATCCGCCAAAATATGTGTCTGCCCCTGTAAAGAGAGCATTTTTGCAGTTTCAGGCATTTTTAAAGCACTATCTAAAACTACTCGATCCGGTTGACGGTGTATATTTTTATATTGTTCAGAGCGTACAGTCATTGATGGGTTATCAGCTAAAACCGTTCCAATTCCTGTTAATATGGCTGAACTTTCAGCGCGTAACCTTTGTACATCCTCGCGTGCTTCAGGAGATGTAATCCATTGACTTTCTCCATTAGCCATCGCTGTGCGACCATCCAGACTCATACCCATTTTACAGCGTATTTTAGGTCTTTTATTCTCCATACGCTGGATGAAACCTGGATTTAATAAACGTGCTTCAGACTCTAAAACGCCTACTTTTACTTGCAGATCATTTTCACGTAAAAAAGTAATCCCCTTACCTTCCACTAATGGATTGGGATCTTCCATAGCCACTACTACTTTTTTAATACCTGCATCAACTAAGGCCTGACTACAAGGCGGTGTTTTGCCATGGTGACTGCAAGGTTCCAGAGTCACATAGGCAGTTGCTCCCTGAGCATCAGCTATGTTATTAGATTCTTTAAGGGCTGCCAAAGCATTAACTTCAGCATGTCCCTGTCCGGCTATCTGATGCCAACCGTCTGCAATAATATGATTATTTTTAACAATTACACAGCCTACCCGAGGATTTGGATGAGTAGAATACCAACCTCGCCTCGCCAGAGAAATAGCTCGTGCCATATAATATTCATCAGAATACATGGAACTAGTCTTTATCCTGCTGTTCAGAGCTGGGAGGTGCTTCTAAACGTTCAATTTCCTGACGAAATTCATCTAAATCCTGAAAACTGCGATAGACCGATGCAAAACGAACATAGGCAACATGATCCAGTTTCTTTAATTCTTCCATCACCCACTCACCCAGGCGACTGGAGATAACTTCCCGATCACCTGTTGCTCTGAGATTATATTGAATTCGACTAACAGCCTCTTCTATTGTTTCCAGAGAAACCGGGCGTTTTTCCAAAGCTTTCAACATGCCCTGAAGTAATTTCTGGTCATCAAAAGGGACTCTGGAACCATCACTTTTAACCAGACGAGGCATGACTAATTCAGCTGTTTCAAAAGTAGTAAAACGCTCGCTGCAACTTAAGCATTCCCTTCTACGACGCACGGAATTACCTTCATTAGCCAATCGTGAATCAATGACCTTGGTTTCCGGTGCTTTACAAAAAGGGCAATGCATTTTCTATTTAAACCTTATGCATAAACAGGAAAACGTTTACACAATTCCAGTACTTTCTGTTTAACTTGTGCAACACTATCAAGTTTCTGCATATTTTCAATACTTCTATCTGCTTCTTCCATATTACATAAATCATCTAGAATGTCACAAATCCAGCCAGCTAGTTGCGCACTTTCTGCTTCCTTAAAACCACGCGTAGTAATAGCCGGAGAACCAATACGTAAGCCACTGGTAACAAAAGGAGACTGTGGGTCATTAGGCACTGAATTTTTATTAACGGTAATATTTGCCATACCCAAAGCTGCATCTGCGGCCTTTCCGGTTAGACCACGGCTGATCAGACTCACTAAAAATAAATGATTATCCGTACCACCTGAAACAATATCATAGCCACGTTCAATCATGACAGCAGCCATAGCACGGGCATTTTCCACCACCTGAGCCTGATAGACTTTATAGTCATCTTCCATTGCTTCTTTAAAAGCCACAGCCTTACCTGCAATCACATGCATCAAAGGGCCACCCTGAGTTCCAGGGAAAATCATAGAATTTAATTTCTTTTCTAGTTCAGGGTTAGACTTCGCCAGAATAATACCACCACGAGGACCACGCAGAGTTTTATGTGTCGTTGATGTCGTCACATCGGCAATTTGCACGGGACTAGGATAAACACCTGCAGCAATTAAGCCGGCAACATGTGCCATATCAACCATTAAATAAGCACCAACTTCATCGGCAATATCACGAAAACGCTGCCAGTCCATCACTCTGGAATAAGCACTAAAACCGGCAATAATCATTTTTGGCTTATGCTCTCTAGCTAATCGTTCCACTTCATCATAATCCACTTCGCCGGTGGCTTCATTTAAACCATACTGCACAGCATTGAATAATTTACCGGAAAAACTAACTTTTGAACCATGAGTCAGGTGACCACCATGTGCCAGACTCATACCCAATACAGTGTCCCCGGCATTTAATAAGGCAAAATAAACTGCTGCATTGGCCTGTGAACCAGAGTGAGGCTGTACATTGGCATAATCTGCACCAAACAGTTCTTTAGCTCTATCAATGGCTAGTTGTTCCGCCACATCTACATTTTCACAGCCACCATAATAGCGTTTTGAAGGATAGCCTTCTGCGTATTTATTCGTCAGTACAGAACCCTGTGCCTGCATCACTCTAGGTGATGTATAATTTTCTGAAGCTATAAGTTCAATATGTTCTTCCTGACGTACTTCCTCACGCTGCATTGCATTCCATAGTTCATCATCGTAACCAGCAATTGTCATATCTTTTGTAAACATGAGGATTCCTTCTAAAAATAGGGTAAAATACAAATTAATTGGACAGGCGATCATAACCTACTTTGCATCGATTTTAAACCTCCTATTGCTGATACAGTTGATGATAACTAAAAAATTATTCAGATGGTGGAAATACAACTTAAGGCAGGACGCCATTATTGTCCATGCTTCGAAAAGCTCCCAAAACAACAACACCTCACCAATCACTAAATGAAATCATATAAAAAAACCGATTATTATTACACTGCTTTATTTTGTGAAGAAAATATCTGGCATCTTGCCCGCACACTCCGTGATGAGGGCTTCAAAGAAGAGGATATGAACATTCTCTTTCTCACTAATAAAAATAAACAGATTGCTATTTTCAAGCAACTATCTGCTGAGCCTGAACAAGCAGTCATTTGGGACTATCATGTAATATTAATGGTAAAAATTAAGCAGTCACATTATATTTTTGATTTTGATACTCGACTGGATTTTATCACTAGCTATGAGCATTATATAAACCAGAGCTTTCCAGCAAGTATTCATCCCTTATACCAGAGTCATTGCAGAATTATTCCAGCACATATTTATTTACAATATTTCTACTCAAATCGCAGTCATATGAAGGATATAATATCTGCAACACAATTTCCTGACTATCCGGCGATACTAGCAACAGCGGATAATAATATAAATTTATACGATTTATTTGATAGTGAAAAGAAAATAGATAACACCTCAATTATTTACAATTTTAAACAACTCCTCATATAATGTCTTATCAATATACTCTGAGTATTTTATTATGAGACTCGATAAATTCATAAGTCAGAATGCAAACTTAAGCCGTTCTTTAGCTAAAAAGGCAATTTCAAGTGGCCAGGTTTCCGTCAATGCTCTATGCATTAAAAATCCAGCATTTAAAGTTTCCGCTAATGATAAAATATTATATTTAGATAAACAGATAGCAAATCTGGGTTATCGTTATTTAATGCTCAATAAACCTGCTGGCTATATATGTTCCACCAAAGATGATATTTACCCCTCTGTTTTAAACCTAATCGATATTGAAAAACATGATTCTCTACGTATTGTGGGACGCCTGGATGTAGATACAACTGGGTTGGTACTTATCACTGATGATGGACAATGGTCACACCGTATAAGTTCACCTAAAACAAATTGCCAAAAAACTTATCAGGTTGACTTGGCTGAAAGTATTGCTACCGAAACTATTGAAATCTTTGCCGAAGGCCTATTGCTGAAAAATGAAATTAAACCCACTCTACCGGCAAAACTTGTTATACAATCGAAAAACAGAGTATTATTAAGTATCCAAGAAGGTCGCTATCATCAAGTGAAACGTATGTTTGCTGCAGTGGGTAATCATGTTGTCACTCTCCACCGCTTAAGTATCGGCAAAGTTATTTTAGACACTCAGTTAAATAAAGGAACATGGAGGCATTTAACAGCAGATGAAGTTTCTTATTTTAGCCTGAATTAGATATAATTTCGACTCATCACGGGAAGTTATTTCACTCCCTTTACTTAATGGGTATAACGACTAAGAGCTGGCTTATATTGTTTAACAAGCGAATGTTCGGCACCCAACCAGCTAATAAGTGTCAACATTGAGCGTCTGGAGAAATCATCATCAAAGTGTTTATCTTTATCCATAATATACTGTAATTGCTTGAATGCTTTTTCATAATCCTCATTAGCAATAAAAAAAGCTGCCCTTTGCTGCATGGCAATTGGGGCATCATCCATATTATCTGACTGAGCCAACAAGGCATCTAAATCAGTAATTTCATTAGCAATAGCCAAAAAAGTCAATTCTTGTTTAAAACGATTTATATCACTATTTTTAATTATATCTTCAGGCAATGACGTAAACTGGGACCCGCTTTTTTTGACCAGAAATTAACTAAAACCGGTCCTTTTTTTGAATTTTCAATCACCAGGGATTGAAAATTTTCTGCATTAGCAGCATGGATATAAGGTGAATTAATACTATCGATCATAGAAAACTCTTTAAATTCAAAAATTTTGTCTAAAACCTAATTTTCTCATAAAAAGTTTCCGTTTGATATGTCCATTTCACAAATACAGCTAACAAATTTATTAAGGATCTACCGCATAATAATATTGTACTAAGCACTACAATGATTAGCTTATCCAATAGTCTAGGAATAGATGTTTTAGCAGAAGATTCTGGTAGTAAAAAAAATTGAATTTTTACCTCAACAGGGTTGTCATTATATACAGGGGTACTACTATTCAAAACCTCTTCCTGAAGAGGTTTTTATAGCCTATAATAAAAATATGTTACAAATACTGAGTGAGCCTCATTAAAAATAATGACTAAAGAAGAAAAACAAAAAATACGTGAAAAACTGGATGAACTCAAATTAGAGCATGCAGATCTTAATGAAGCAATTCATCATATGCCCACAACCATTCATACCCAGATGCAGATTTCACGGCTGAAAAAAAGAAAGTTATTGCTTAAAGATGAAATAACCCAATTAGAAAATATACTTATGCCGGATATTCTTGCCTAGCTGATTATGCAAACTTTTAATACATCTTTACTAAAAACCACCCTAAAAAAATTTCAAAAACAAATTCCAGAATTTTCAGACTATGAAATTCAACTGGAAAAACAGTTTGATGATATTAATGCACTAATTAATTTATACGATCAAATATATCCCCTATTAGAAAAATTTTGTGGCATAGTGATAATATCACCACTGACTTTGACAGCCAGCTTATAACTTATCAAAGCTTATTTCGTGAACAGCAGGCATTGCTCAATTTATCTTATAATTCATCCAATAAAGATAGATCTTATAATTTTATCCTTAGTATTCCTATTGCCGATCGCCCTGAACATTTAAAAGGCTGCCTGGAAAGTATTTTTCAACTTTGTAAACTCTATTCTTATGGGGGAACTATCGATAATGAAACAGAGCATAAGTTTTATACAAAAATAATTATAGTCATTGTAGAAGATAGTAAGGAACAGAAATACATTGATAAAGATATTAAACTAGCAGAACAATATAGAAAAAAAGGCTTACAGGTTCACCACTATGGACTCAGTGAATAATATGAATTAATGATGAAAATACCAGAGGATTTGCGTCGGGATGTCAGTTCAATCATCGGAGATCCAGCCACAGAAAACTTTTATCACAAAGGTCAGGCTGTTACCCGAAATTTAAGTTATTTAAAAGCAGTAGAACTTACAGAAAAAACTAAAAGCTTCACTAAAGATAATGTACTCTATTTTTTTGTCGATAGCGATCAATTATTTCAAACCAACCTGCCAGATACAAATGGCGGCGTTTTTCAAGCTAGTTGTCGCCTAAGTTAAAATTATGCCGCCTTTTTCTTTTTACCTACTGATTCTGATTTCTCAGGATTAAGGTATACTTCATTAATTCTATCCCAGTTTCTAATATCTCCTGACCAGCGGTTAGGACTTCTTAATTTTGCTTCTAAATAAACCTGTTTCCTGTTGGCTAGTATTTGTATATCTTCACCACGATGACGTTGTCCTGGTGTTACAAATTTAATGGCACTATGAAGATGTTCTTCGTTATACCAACCTACAAACCCTTGCACCCAGTTTCGTGCATCAGTTAAATCAGCAAAGGGATTTTCCGGATATTCAGGTCTATATTTCAGTGTT
>JADFVK010000070.1 GCA_015222495.1 Pseudomonadota bacterium | reverse complement strand
GAAGATAATGAATTTAATCAACAGATTGCTACGGAGCTTCTAGAGAAAGAAGGTGCTATTGTTGTTATTGCAAATAACGGTGAAGAAGCCGTGAAAGCAGTTGAGAATAAGATGTTTTCAATTGTATTAATGGATATGCAAATGCCAGTAATGGATGGTTTAAAGGCAACAAAACTCATTCGGGAGTTAGGGTACGCCGATTTACCTATCGTAGCAATGACTGCCAATGCTTCGGAAAAAGATAGAAATGACTGTTTAGAGTCGGGCATGAATGATTTTATTACGAAGCCGATAAAACCAGAATTACTATACACAACATTAATGAAGTGGATTGGCTCATCAAATTTAGGTCTATCAAGTAAGGATCATACAGATCTTGAGTTGTCAGAGGAAAGCTTTGAAAATAGTGATGTCTTAGATTTAACTGTTTTGGCCGAAATGATTGGCAGCAGTGAACCAGATAAAATGATGATGTTTCTAAATAAGTTTATAGAGTCAGCAGAATCAGGTATCAGTGAACTCGAATTGGCGTTGGCAAATAGTGAGATAGATAAATTATCGGGGTTAGGACATCGAATTAAGTCACCAGCTAAAACAGTGGGTGCTAAGTTGTTCGCCGAGTATTGCCTTTCAATGGAAAATATATCGGGAGATAATATTTTAAATGATGCAGCGCTGCTTGTTAATGAGATGAATGTACAGCTTACACTGATAAAAGAACAAGTAAATACTGTTTATATTAAGGGTGATGAATCCTCGAGTTCCGAGAAGAGAGGGAATAAGGACTTAAATATTTTAGTGATTGATGATGAGTTGTTTTATCGAGAGTTATTAAAAAGTTTTTTAACCGAACTAGACTTCGTTAATATCAAATTAGCAGAAAATGGAAAAGTAGCACTAGCGCTTTATGATACCGAAAGTGAGTATCGTCCTGATATTGTGATATGTGATCTCAATATGCCGGAAATGGATGGTGTGAAAGTATTAAGAGAGTTAACAAGTAAAAATTATAAAGGTGGCATAATTCTACTTTCAGGTGCTGATTCAGTATTGTTAAAATCAGCAGAGAAATTAGCGAAGCTACATGGCCTACACTTAATATCAGCTATTGAAAAACCTGTTTCTAAAAAGGTATTAGGTTCAATTATAGATAATTATGAACCGTTTCAAAATAATAGAGCAGTTCGGCAATCAGTTTTATTAACAGAAGATGATTTACATTTAGCTTTAGCAGAAGAGCAGTTCCAAGTGTTTTATCAGCCTAAAGTATTGGTGAAAAATAAAGAAATAGCGGGTGCCGAATGTTTAATAAGATTAAATCACCCTGAGCATGGAATTATTGGCCCTAATGAATTTATTCCTCTGGCGGAACAATGTGGATTGATTGATGATCTTACGTTATTAGTTCTACGCGATGCGGCGAAACAACAAGTAGAGTGGAGTAAGCAAGAGTATCACTTTAAACTGTCAGTAAATTTATCGGTAAATTCATGTGATAAATTAGATTTGCCAGAACTATTTGAGAAAATTGTACAGTTCGAGGGGGCTCAAACAGAAAATATTATCTTAGAATTGACAGAAACAAGCTTAATTAACAATTTAAGTATAGTGCTTGATAACTTAACACGGTTGAGATTAAAAGGATTTGGCTTATCTATTGATGATTTTGGAACTGGTTTTTCTACAATGGAAACGTTAAAAGATCTTCCCTTTACCGAGCTTAAGATAGACCGTAGCTTTGTGAACGGTGCTACAAATGATTACTCAGCACGTGCTATTCTTTCTTCAAGTATTGATTTAGCAAAAAACTTTGGTTTAAAAACTGTAGCAGAAGGTGTTGAAACAGAAGAAGATTGGGAGTTAATAGCGTCAAAAGGATGTGATATTGTACAGGGATACTTTGTGGCAAAACCGATGCCTGTTGAGGCATTTAATGATTGGATAAAAGTATGGAAGCAATAGAAAGCATCAATCAAAGTAAAACTACAATTCTGATTGTTGATGATGAAGAATTTAATAGAATGATTCTTGAAATGCATTTAGGAGCTGAAGGATATGAAACAGTTTCTGCTACAGATGGTGAAGATGCATGGGAAAAGTTAACAAAAGAAGATATCAATTTTTCAACTATTTTATTAGATAGGAATATGCCACGATTAGATGGCATGGGTTTACTTGAAAGAATAAAGAAAGACAAACGCTATATTGATATTCCTGTTGTTTTTCAGACTGCTCTTGATGATGAAAAGAGTATTTCTGAGGGGGTAAATGCAGGTGCATTTCATTATTTAACCAAACCTTTTAACCAAAAATCATTACTTGCCGTTGTTAAAAGTGCACTTGCGACATATGAGTTACTTTGTCTTAAGGATACCCTAGCAGTAGTTAATGAGCAGACGCCTGTTTTTAGTGTTTTAAATTATGCAGAACTAAAGTTCCAAAGCTTAGATGAGGCAAGGTCTTTAGCTCAATCAATAGCAAAACTTAGTGTTGAGACCCAAGAGATGGTCTTAGGTTTGACTGAATTATTTATTAATGCGGTAGAGCATGGTAATTTAGGGATTACATACCATGAAAAAACACAACTTGTTAATGAACAAGGCTGGGAAGAAGAGGTTGATAGACGAATAAACTTAGAAGAACATCAAGGTAAATGGGTTCGAGTCAAAGTAACACATTCAGGTGGTCAGATTATAATCACAATTACTGATGAAGGTAATGGTTTTGATTGGGAACCGTATTTAGAAATATCTTCAGAAAGAGCTTTTGATCCACATGGTCGAGGTATTGCAATGAGTCGAATGCTTAGCTTTGACTCG
>JADFVK010000008.1 GCA_015222495.1 Pseudomonadota bacterium | reverse complement strand
TAAAAGCGTAACTTTTTTGTCATTCCCGCGTAGGCGGGAAAGTATAAGATGACGATATTTTAAATATATGAATTTATTAACAGGCTACGGACTTTGAAGACTAGCCCCTAAAGGAATAGTCAAGAATTAAAACGGTTAATAATGTGCTATAGCTAGTTTAAGAATGGTGACAACTACACAGTTCTGATTATTCAAGGATAAATTTAACATTTACTTTACTAATGATAGTGCAAATATTAAGGATGATGCATTATCGTTATGAAATCAGCTTGGGAGTCACCTTCATTATGTATCGAATAACTAATATTCTCTGCAATATAGATACAATCACCTTGATTCAAAGTGTATTTAGTCTCATTAATTGTGATCGATAGGCCATCAGTCATTGCTAAAACAAACTGATTTTCATCACCATCACTCAAAGAATCAATTACCGAATCAGCATTAAGATGTTCATGATATATTTCAATGCATATATCACTCGTCACTGGTGATACTTTAATTTTCGTATGGTGTTCACCATTAGTAAGTACAAATTGTTTATGAGTAGGATGATAAATAACCTTAGGCTTATCTTCATCTCGAAACATATCAGAAATAGCGAAACCTAATCCTTGGGCAATATTTGATGCTGTTTTAATGCTTGGCTGGATTTCATTACGCTCAATTTTAGAAATAAGCGACTTACTAACGCCTGAACGCTCAGATAACACTTGGAGGCTTAGTCCCAGTTTCTTGCGTTTTGATTTTAGATGATATCTGAATAAATTGTAGGTATTTTCTGACAAAACTACTTCCTTTAGCAATTACCCAGATTATATGTGGATAATATAGGTAAAGAATATATATAGCAAAAATATAGCATATGACACGAAATTAAATAAAAGTATACATCGGCTATTATAGTAGGTAGTATTTGAACTAAATTTGATCCATTGTTCTTTCAATTAAGGAAAATTTTATGAGTGAGCAACATAATGAGTTTGAACAATCAAGAATCAAACAGTTCAGTAGTAATTATCTTGATAAAAGTATGGATATTAATGGAGTTCGTCTATTATCCACCCCCCAAGAACTCATCAGTGGTGATTTTCATGTCGTTATTCGAAGTGAAGATTCAATCTATATTTTAGTTGCAGATGGTGCTGGTCACGGTTTATCAGCTGTAATTCCTGGATTACGTTTTCCTTCCATGTTCGTGGAATTGGTCAATAAAGGTCATTCAATTCTAACTATCGCCTCTAAGCTCAATGATGAATTATGTCGATATGAACATAAAGGCTACTTTATCGCCATCACATTGGTGCAGATAAATGAGCTGGCTGGTTTTATTGAAGTGCTTAATTGTGGTAATCCTAGCGTCATCTTAGTGAATAACCAAGGCCAACTTTTACAAAAGTTTGAGTCTTCATCATTAGCTTGTGGCATTGTTGAAAATGAGAATTATGAACTTTTAACCGAACGTATTCGATATACTGATTCTGCGAGACTCTATGTATTTACCGATGGTGTACAAGATACATTAATACAAAGTGGACGATGTAAAAATAGTGAAGATCATGAATTACTTTATCAACGACCATCAGAAAACTGTTTTGACTTCATTTGTTCTGATATCACCAAAGCACAAAGTAATGAAAAAATAGATGATATTACCTTAATAGAAATACTAATTCCGCTATCATCTGGAATAGTTGAAAAATGCACTGTTAATACTAAGAGAAAAACTATATCTGAAAACGAAATTGATGAGGTGATGGCTAGTTGTCGGATTCTATGTATTGAGCCAAAGGCTTCTACTCGACAGAGAATTCAGAAAATACTAACAAAACAGGTTCGTAATATTGATTTGTGTGAAACGGTCAGTGAAGCTATCGCTGCATATAGCCGATACCGTCCGAATTTGATAATCATTGATCTGCTATTTTTACTTAAATATCAATCTGATTTAAGCAGTATTTTACCCGACTATCAAAATGATATTTCTCTCTTAGTTAGTTGTGAACCATCAAATATCATTGTTGCTGAGCAATTATTCACCTTGCCAATAACCCGTTACCTGCGTAAACCTTTCTCTGCTACTGAAGTGAGTAGTATAGTCAAACAGTGTATAGCTGCATGTGCATACCAACACAAATATGAATCTAAATCTAACGTGTTTTTAAAATCATCATTAGCAATGACGATTACCGATGTAAATAAACGGATCATCCGAGTCAATGATGCTTTTTGTAAGATTACGGGTTATAAAAGAGAGGAAGTCCTAAACAGTAATCCACGATTACTTAGCTCCAACAAACATGATGCAACCTTTTTCCAACAGATGTGGCATAGCATTAATACCCAAGGACATTGGAGTGGCGAGATATGGAACAAAAGAAAAAATGGCGAGCTTTATTTAGAGTGGATCACCATTAACGCTATTACCAATGAATATGGTGAACTCACTTCTTTTTGCTCCGTATTTTCTGATATCACGGAAAGAAAAGCCGTTGACGAAGCAATTAAAAAGTTAAGTTACTTTGATGATTTAACTGAATTGCCCAATCGTCGTTTATTTAAGACTGAGCTACAACAAAAAATAAAATACTCGGAGAGAAAACAGCAGAAATTAGCGGTTTTATTTTTTGACCTAGACAATTTTAAAGAAGTGAATGATACGCTAGGTCATGATTATGGCGATGAGGTGTTAAAAGAAACCGCCGTTAGATTACGACAATGTATTCATGATTCCAGTCTGCTTGCCAGATTAGGTGGTGATGAATTTACGCTATGTATTACACCCTATGATCCATCCTATATTGAGGAGGTTACAAAGAAGATACTATCTGAAATAGCTAAGCCATTTAATATACAAGATGAAATAATTTATGTTTCAATGAGTATTGGTATTGCTATTTATCCCGACCATGCTGTGGAACTCTCTTCATTATTAAAACGTGCAGATCAAGCCATGTTTTATGCAAAAGAGCAGGGACGAAATTGTGTTCATTTCTTTACTAATTCGATGGAAAAATCAGCATTGGAAAAAAGGTCATTGATAAATGACCTTCGCCTTGCTGTGAGAAACAAGGAATTTGAATTGTTTTATCAGCCTATCGTTGACTTGCAGACAAATGAAATTATCAAGGCAGAAGCCTTAATTCGTTGGCACCATCCTGATAAAGGACTCATCCCCCCAGACAAATTTATTCCTGTCGCAGAAGAGATGGGCTTAATTTCTGAAATAGGAGATTGGGTTTTTGAGCAAGCAGTTCGGCAATCAAAACAATGGCGAAACAATATTAATGAACACTTCCAGATCAGTATTAATAAGTCTCCCAAACAGTTTGGCGGAGAGAGCCATAAACAGTGGTTGGATTATTTAGTAATAGAGGATGTTCCGACAGAGGCTATTACGATAGAAATTACAGAAGGCGTATTGATGGGTTCTAAAGACTCAATTTCTAGACAATTACTTTCTTTTCGTGACCAAGGAATTAAGATTTCATTAGATGACTTTGGTACTGGATATTCATCTTTGGCCTATCTTAGAAAATTTGATATTGACTATATAAAAATTGATCGACAATTTGTTCAGCAGCTTGAAACCAATAATGATGATCAGGCTTTATGTAAGGCAATTATTGTAATGGCTCATTCCTTAAATATTAAAGTAATTGCCGAAGGGGTTGAAACTGAGGGGCAAAAACATTTTTTACTAGGAGAACGTTGTGATTATGCTCAAGGTTATTTATTTTCTAAGCCCGTAGTCGCAAATGACTTTGAGAAGGACTACGCATCTTTTATTAAATGACAATGTTTCTAAGTAATCAATAATAGGAATTTCAACAAGAGAACAAGGTGACGCTATCATCAATTTATCAAGCACCTTTAACTTCATGGAACGGTAATCCCCCCATTAATTAATGGAGAGGCGCCTAAAGCAGTCAGGCACGCGTTAGCGTGTCCGACTGCCTTTGCTTGTTATGTGTTGTAGCCTAAATAGGAACAACTTTATTTGCACAAGGGCCTTTTTGACCTTCGCCAACTTCAAATTCAACGGACTGGCCATCATTCAATGTTGCGTATCCACCATCCGCTTGAATTTCTGAATGATGAACAAATAGATCTTTACTACCATCTTCAGGCGTAATAAAACCAAAACCTTTATCGGCATTGAACCATTTAACTGTACCTTTACTCATGTTCTGTTTTCCT